>NZ_JBKORF010000057.1:0-106869 GCF_047314685.1 Shewanella sp. BJSY2023SW001 | reverse complement strand
GGTTCTGGGCAAGCAAGGTACGGGCGCGATTGTCAGCCTGGTTGAGAGAAAAAGTAAGCTGTACCTGATACGCAAAGTGCCAGCGAAAAGCGCAGCCGATGTGGCCCGGGCAATGGTTGGCATGCTGTGGAAATATCGAAGTTATGTTCGAACTATCACTGCGGACAACGGCAGCGAGTTCTGTGACCACGAACAGGTCGCAGAAAAGCTTAAAACGGATGTCTACTTCGCTAACCCTTATTCGTCCTGGGAACGCGGACTGAATGAAAACTTCAACGGTTTGCTGCGGCAATACATACGGAAAGGCACCGATTTGCGGACGGTAACAGATAGGCAAATTAGTGAGATTGAACGGGCATTAAATGCCAGACCGAGAAAGTGCCTCGGCTTCAGGCAACCTATTGCGGTATTCAATGAATTACGCAAGGCAGCCTAATTTAGCGAGTGGTGCACTTCGGAGTTGAATTCGCGAGCTATTCAACTAACTCATTGTGGATTAATCTTTATTACCTTTTGGCAGTGACCTTTACCCCGAATCTAGGGAATCCCCAGATAATTCCCTTTTTATTCAATTCAGTAGACACGCATGGTGTTGATTTATCTAATTGATTTCGCCAAAAAACTACCAGATCCAACACCATGCGTGATGTCCACATCTTACACGATTTACTCAAAAAGCAATGCCCGCAAATACATCAAAAACGGCTTAATTCTCTGATGGTTGCTACAGAAGCGTTACTTGATGGCAACCAATTGTCACTGACTCAGCTTGGTCGCAATATCTCTGGTGCGGTGGCGCCAAAGCACAACATCAAACGGATAGACAGGCTACTCGGCAACCCGCATCTACACTCTGATAAATTCGCTATTTATCAATGGCATGCAAAGTTACTCTGTGCAGCTAATCCCATGCCGGTAATCCTCATTGATTGGTCTGATGTCCGTGAACAACTGCGGATGATGACATTGCGAGCCTCTGTCAGTGTGCAAGGGCGCTCGATTACCCTGTATGAGCGTACTTTCAAGTTTGCCGACTATAATGCTCCCCGCAGCCATAACGCCTTCTTGGCTGAGTTGGCACAGGTGCTGCCGTCCCATGTGTGTCCACTGATTGTCACCGATGCGGGTTACCGCAATACCTGGTTTCGGGAGGTGGAACGATATGGTTGGTTTTGGCTTGGCCGTGTCCGTGGGGATGTCGGCTTTCTCCTGGCCAATCATGCCCAATGGCAGTTGAATAAGTCGCTTTATCCCTCCGCCACGGCGAAAGCCCGACATATTGGTTACGTAAAACTGGGACGAAAATCGCCTATGTGCTGTCATTTACATCTGTACAAGGCTGCGCCGAAATATCGAGCCGACAAGCGGTCATCCAAAGCAGGACGCAATCATACGGCACAACAAAGTTACCGTCTTGGCAGTAAAGAGCCTTGGTTACTGGCAACCAACTTGCCTACGGAGGCGTTCTCGTCAACGCAGGTGGTCAAACTTTATGCCAGACGGATGCAGATAGAAGAAACCTTTCGCGACCTCAAAAGTCCCCAATACGGCATGGGACTCAGACAAAGCCGCAGTCGTTGTCCACGCCGTTATGATGTGTTGTTGCTGATAGCTTTGTTGGCAGAAATCCTGCTTTGGTGCATCGGTCTGGCTGCCAGGCATCTGGGATGGCAGCGGAGATTTCAAGCCAATACGATACGTGACAGAAACGTGCTATCTGTGCTCAGACTCGGCAAAGAAGTGAGACGACGTCCGGAATACTCAATCAAAGAATCGCATTTTCGCTGGGCTTGGGGTGAATTTCTTAAACTGGTTAACACCTCTGGGAGGCCCGAATTATGAGGGGATCCTCCAGACCCCGAATTTAAGACCATGACATTGATGAGATTTCCAATACACTAGAGCCAATGGAGATCTCAACATGAAGAAACGTTACACCGAAGAACAATCATCAAGGCCATCAAACAGCATGAGGCACCAGCGAATATCTCCCCTGAACGCCAGATTTGTACCTGGCCAAGACTGGCTTAAACTTAAAGAAATGGCCAACGCCGAGTAAAAGGAGATGCATCATGCGTACCCGACAAATCCTCTGTCCGGTCGACTTCTCTGAAGAATCCGAACACGCCCTGGAATATGCCATAGAGTTGGCGGCGCTCTATAAAGTGAAGCTGAGGCTGCTGCATGTGATAAGCAAAGCCTATGGCGAAGACATTACCACTCTACCCCATCACGAAGAGAACTTCGGCATAGTGGCCGTGACCCAAGCGCAGTTACAGCAACATATGCAGGCCTATGCTTCAGAAAAAATACAAGCTCTGTTGCAGCAGTTGCATCCAGAGCAGCAGCTCGAGGTGCTTATCCGCCGCGGCAGCGCTGCCGGCCAAATCCTCGAAGAGGCCGAGAGCGCCGATGTGGGCATGATAGTTATCGGCTGTCATCAACGCACTGCGCTGGCCCATTGGCTGCTGCCCAGTGTCGCCGAGGAGATTATCAACAAGGCCAAGTGCCCTGTGATGGTAGTAAAGTAACCTTATCGGCTCAGAGTTTCACTTCACTGTAAGTGGTCCAGGCCAGCAAATTACCCATCTGCGGCACTATCCAGACCGCTGTCTTGTGATCCTGATAGACCCGGAAGTAGTAGATCTCCTCATCACGGATATCGTCTTTACGGATCTCGCGGTAGAAGTGCATCGCTGAGTCACTGACATTGTCCGGCTTGATGAGCTCTTTCTGATTCACTTTCACCTGGAACACATCCACCAAGGTGCCGGAAATCTCAGTGCGGTACTGGTGAAAATGGCCCCGCAGTTGATACTTTATCGGTGTGGTGATGCAATCCTGATCGGTAACACAAGCCGATGAATAAAACTGCCCCGAGTCTTTATTGTCGTAAACCAAGGATAGGCTGAGATCGGTACGCACCAAGAGTTCACCGGCAACCGGGAAATAGATATCCGCATGGTAGTTGTGCTCCACCAATTCGGCATTGTCTACCGCCGGTGGCAAAATAATACGGTTGTAGCGGATCCGTCGCTCCATCTCCTTACTCAGGGGCACAAACTCCTTCATGCTAAGACCGGCAGGTTTGGGATCTATGGCGGTGATATTGATGATACCATCGCCGTCACAGCCGGTTTCATCGGCACTGGGACAGATGGCAAAGGAGTAATTACGCCCATCCGAAGAGGCATAAGCGCTGAAATGCTTCAATCCGGGGATAAGATTTCCCTCAGGCGCCAGATGCTTTTGCCACATGGAAGGATGCAGCTGCTTGGCCTCATCACTGTAAAACAACTGCGCCGAGGCCAGCGTGCCGCCCACATTCAAAGGCAACTGCTTGTCGGCCCGCCAATGGCTCACCTGCTTGACCATCTCATGATAGTCACTGTAGTACCAGAAGAAGCCCACCAGCCCCAACAACAACAAAATCCCCAGGAGCTTTATCTTGAGCGACACACTCACCAAGGCAGTGCGGATAGCTTCACCATCTGAGATAGCCAGCATATGCACGTGCGACTGCTCGGAAATATTCAGCTGATAGCCACGGCGGGCAACCGTCTTGAGCTGAATTTCAGGATAGGGTTCCAGCTTTTTTCTGAGAATACTGATGCATTGAGTCAGAGAGGTCAGCGCCACCACCCGCTCCGGCCAACCTACAGCCAGCAATTCTTCTTTTCCAAACACGTTTCCCGGGGCAGACAACAGGTGTGACAATACCTGAGCCTCAGAAAACGACAGGACGATTTCTGAACCATCGCGTTGATCCAGCAAGTGTTTTGCCTTGGTATCCAACGCCAAATAGGGAGTCAGCTGTTGCATTGTCACTCCGAAAAGTCACTCCAGAAGATTTGACTGCCCCCATCAATGGGGGCCTGAGGATAGGTTATGAGTTTAACCTGAGTGCAACAGATAGAATGTGACAGCTATATCAATTAACAATTTGTTTTTGTTAAACAAAAAATATCTAATACAGCAGACTCCAATAGCAGATTTACAGTAGTCGACGCTGAAAACTGTAGCGGCACAGCCAAGATAACAACAACAGCCAGCCAAAGAGTATTCCCAGTAACCAGGGCCAGGTCGGCACACCACTGGCCAAGCCCAGAAAACTTTGATTGAGCAGCCGAAACACACTGGCCGGGTTCAGCAGCATCAGCCACTGCAATCCCGCCTGACCAAGGGTATCGGCCGCTACCACGGCCAATACCAACAAGGCCAGATCATAGAGCAGCACTAGCAGCAGCCAAAGCAGCATTAGCAGCGCCAGTGCCTGAGCCTTCTGTTTAACCTGCATGCTGACCCAGTAGCCTAACAGCATAAACACCAACCCGAGCAACCAGGCGCTGGCCAGTAAGAGGGTAAGAGCCGCGGGTAACTCAACTGTACGGTATTCCTGAGCCAATAGCGGCAGTAACCCCAAAGGCAAGCCAAACCCCAGCAACAAAGCCAGCAGCAAGGCGCCGCCCTGCCCCATCAGTTTACCGGCCAACCACTGACTGCGGCTCAAAGGGTAAGTCAGCAGTAATAATAAGGTGCCGGCTTCGGCCTCCCCCACCACGGCATCGAAACTCAATAGCAGCGCCAGCAGCGGCACCAGAAAAACGCTTAAGGTTAAAAGAGAATTGAACAGCTGCGGCAGTACCTGCCAGCGAAACTCACCGCCTAAGGCTCCGGCGCCGAAAATAACTGCCGCCGCCAACAAGGCAAACAAGCAGCAAGCCGTTTGCAGCCAGCGGCTCCGCAGGCAATCTTTAAACTCTTTGGCGGCTACGATAAATAACGGATTAGGCCGCTGAGATGTCAATGCTTCATTTTCTCTGACCAGTTGCATCAGGCGGCCTCCCCGAATCTTTTGGGCGCAACATTTCGGCGATTTGAGTCAGACGGCGCCATAAAATGATGAAATAGTTCACCGAGCGAGGCCGGAGGCAACTGAAAGTCAAAGCAGCGGTATTGCTCCGTCAGTACGGCTATCGCATCCGGCACGCTGGCCTTAGCCAGTTTCAACCGGCCAGCGGAAAAACTCGGCCCCAGCACGGGATCGCCACTGAGCTCCAGCCGAGATGGCAACAGGATCTCTTGTGGTAAGTCAGCCTCTTGCCTCAGGTTATCCAAGCTTCCCAACGCCCGCATCCGGCCATTTGCCAACATGAGCGCCAAATCAAGATGCGGCTCAACCAAAGCCAGCTCATGGGTGCAAACCACTATGGTGCAGCCCTGCTGTTTCAGCGCCGCCAATTGAGCATACATGAGCGCCGAGGCCGAGGGGTCCAGGCCTACTGTCGGTTCATCGAGCAACAGTAATCTGGGGCGGCTCAGTAGTGCCTGCGCCAACCCAAGCCGCTGTCTTTGCCCCTTGGAGCACTGTCCCAACCTGCGTTTCACCAAGCCATCCAGTTCAAACTCAACCAGCAGCTCTTTGACCCTGGCCGCGTCTATACCCTTGAGCCCGGCAAAATAATTCAGCAGTTCGCCCAAAGGCATATTGTCGTAGAAACTGACATTCTCCGGCAGATACCCCACCTGCATAGGGCTTTCACCGGCGGCCTTACCGAGAATCTTCAGCTCGCCACCGGCGGGTTTAAGCAGCCCCAACAGCAGTTTGATCAGGGTCGATTTGCCGGCACCATTATGGCCCAGCAGCGCCAGTAACTTACCCTGGGGCAGCTGCAAACTGATATTCTCCAGCACAGGCCTGTCGCCACGAACATAGGCCAGTTGCCGACAATCAATGCTGGGCATAGCGGGTCTCCTCGTCACTCGGTTGCGAATTGGTTGTCATTTCTCGCTTCGTCTGAATCTCAATGGGTTGCAGCAAAGGAAAACTGTCGCGAATGCCGATATCCTCGGCCAGAGCCAACTGGCGCTGCAGCCAGCGCAGCAGGAGCACCACTGGGCTGTCCATCAACCATCTGGCCTCTGGATAAAGCCAAAACAGCCTGTCCAGGGCATCGTTGGGCAGATAGGGAGTATCACCTATGTCATCACCATCGAGATCCCAGCCCTGATAACTGCTCCAATAATTACCCTGTCCCATAAGGCTCCACTCCTGCGACTTACTGCCGACGTAACGCACCTGAGTCAGATTGTTTTCTATGTTGTTGCGCCACAGGCTATTACCTTCACCGCCCAAAGCGACACTTATGCCGGTATCACTGTCACTGAAATGGTTATGGCTGATGCGGTTGTCGGCGGCACCATAGATAAACAGCCCCTTACCTTCACTGGCAATAGCGGGATCGCCCTTGGGGTTATGAATAGTGGTCACCCGGTTATGATGCACCTCGCTCTGCTGAGTCACATTGAGCAAGATACCAAAATCGATTGCGGCGCTGACTTGATTATGTTCCAGGGTGATCCCCTTGGAGCTCATCAGCGCATAGCCACCCTGTAACCATTTGGCGTTGTTGTTCCAGGCGCTGTCATTGCGGGTGTACATGTAGTGAATGCCATATTGCTGGCGGCTGAATTGATTGTGGCTGACCTGGCTGGCGTCGACGTTTTCCAGATAAATACCGTCGCGCACCGAAGCTATCTGATTGTGGTGCAGTTCGGGGGCCTCAACATATTTGAGAAAGATGCCGTCACCTCTGTCCAGCAGATAACGCCTGTCGTCACCGCTGATACGGCAATATTCCACTTCCGGACGCTTGAGCTGCTCGCCATGAATGCCAAATCCAGGCCCAGACAGCTCAAGCTGCAACAAGCGGACATCATCGGCCCCCGGCAACAGACGCACCCCGGAATCATGTTCATAGAGATCGCTGCCCCAGTTACGTATCTCAAGCCCCTGCAGGCGCACGCCTGCAGCCTTGATGGTCACGGCGCTACCTTTACCACCGGCATCGATTATAGTGCCGGGCTCGCCGACAATGGCGATCGCCTTGTCGATCATCAGCGGCCCCACATACTCGGCGGCAGAGAGAGTCAGTACCTCGCCTTCTCTCAGTGCATCTATACGTGCCTGCAGCGGGTTTTGGCTGCCAAGGCAGCCAAACGAGAGCAGCATCAGGGCCAGCAGAGTGCGTAACATCAACCTCAGTCGGCTCCTTCCAGCAGTTCCAAAGTGATCTCCTCATAGGCCAGTACCCGGCCACCCCAGGCTTCGGCGAAAGCCTGCGCCGCTTCCTTGGTTGAAAATGGTGCAACCGCCGGCCCCATCACTCCCTTCTTGCTGGTGCCATAAACATACCAAGCAGTGGTAGCATCGATAAAGGCGTTGTCATCCGGCTGTTCCCAGTCGGTAGTACCCATATCATGGACAAACATAGCCTTGATTCTGCGCTGGTTTTCCGGTTGCAACGCAAAGCTGAACATGTCACGGCTGGAGCAGAACTTGGGCACAGCATCACTGTCTTTGAGCATAAGTTGCCCCTTGGGTCCAGGGTATTTGGTGATCATCATGCCGCACATATGGCACTTGTCATGCTGTTCCAGATGCTGGGCGTGAGTTTCCTGATTGTGGCTCTGCGCCGGAGAGCATCCGGACAGCCCCATTAACAGGATGGGAATAGCGATAGCCAAAAGTGTCTTTTTCATCTTTCTCTCCAATCAACAGATTCAACACCTCGCCGGGGCCTTGCAGGGACAACCCATTGGGCGAGGGTTGAAAAAATCATTCGAGTCGGCTGCGGGCGTTGGCAATGGCATATTGCAACGCCTCACGGTCCAACTGCTCATTGCTACTGTCGAGCAGCAGTTGCCAATGGCCTATAGCCTCGGCATATCTTTGGTTAAGGAAGGCATCATTGGCCAGCAACAGCCGGGTGCCAGGATCGGCGTTATCCAGCGCCAGGGCCTGTTCGACCCAATCCTGGGATTCCGGCAGCCACTGGCGTTGATCTCGGTAATAGGCGGCTTCGGCCAACTGCCCCAGTAAGGCGGCACTCTTGCCCTGAAGTTGCAACTGCTGCTTCAAGGTAGCTACCGCATCCAGATACATGCCGCCGCGCACATAGGCCTGCGCCAGCTGTTGCATCAGGCTGGTGTCTTGTGGCGCCTCGGCACTGGCGCGCCGAAGCCGGACAATTTCGGCAGCCAACAGATAATCTATGCTGTCGTCGGCCTCGGCCAACTGCCAATCGTTATAACGGCCGGTATAGGAGTAAGTCCCAAGACTCAAACCTATGATCAGCAGCGGCAACAGACTCCAGTGCCATAGAGCCGGTACGCCCCTGTCTCCGCGGCAGGTTTGCCACTGATAAAGGGCAAACAGGCTCATAAATGCCAGACTCAGCAGGGCCAGTCCCAACCAAAGCGGGTTAGCCATAACGCCTCCTGTCAACCGTGGCCAGGCATTGGATACTTGCTGTCTTTACCCGGCTGCTCGACCTTGACCAGCTCGACTTCAAACACCAGAGTGGCCTGCGGCGGGATCACCCCGGGAGCCTGCTCGCCATAGGCCAGCTTGGCAGGGATCACAAAACGGAACTTGGAGCCTTCGGGCATGAGTCTCAGGCCCTCTTCCCAGCCGGGGATCACTGTCATCAGCGCAAAACGACCGGCGGCCTTGTTGGTACTGCTGTCCTCAAATACTGTGCCGTCGATAAGCTTGCCGACATAGTTGACCGTCACCACATCTTCAGGATTAGGCTTCTTGCCCTTACCCATGCTCAGCACTTCGTACTGCAAGCCACTGTCGGTGACCTTAACGCCGGACTTTTTCTTGTTCTCGGCCAGGAAAGCTTCGCCGGCCTTGAGGTTATCCTCAGCCAGTTTATCGAAGCGGGCCTCTCTTTCTTCATTGAGTACGATGGCGCGTTGATTCAGTAGATCCAGGATCTGTTCATCTGTCAGTTGCTGCTTGTCTTTAAGCGCATCGGTAAAGCCGGTAACCAGCAGCTCCATATTGACTTCGGCGCCCAGCTCCAACTGTTGATAAACCTGGCCCGATATATAGTTGCCTACAGAGGCACCCAGAGCGTAGGAGGTCTTGTCTGTCTCCGTCTTCAAGTCTGCCGCCAGTGCGGGCAGGCTCAGACAAAGAGAGAGGGAAATAGTAGTAGCAAGTTTTTGTAATTTCATGGTTTTCATCCTGCAATTTCTAAATTTAATGCCCAAATAATCTATTCTCAAGGACGCTCAATCGGTCGTCCCGAGATGCGCCAGCCATAGATACCATCCGGCATCTGTCTGACATCGGTATAACCCAGTTTCATCACCTCTCTGGCGGCCACGTTGCTGGCAGTACAGAGGCGGTTGGCACAGTAAAACACCATGGTGGTGTCCTTGTTTTCCGGCAACAAGGTCTTCCAGTTATTGACGTTGAAGTAGATGGCACCGGGAATGAAGCCATCACCCCATATCTCCAGGGTGTTGACGTCATAGAAGATCACCCCGGGCTGGCTGAGCAGCATCTCGGCCTCACGCATGGAGATCTGGTTGAGTATCTCTTCGTGGTAGGGAGCCGGAACCAGATCTCCGCCACCGCCTGCCAGCACCGCCGGTGCCGCAACCATAAATGCCAGCGGCAGCAGGGACTGTTTCAGCGCCTGTTTCAATGAGAGTCGAACTCGCATCTTTATCCTCCATTAAAGGCTCCGGACGAGCGCCCGGAGCCTGAGTTGCCAAATTACAGCGAGGCTGTCTTGGTGCCTTTGCCGTCAGCAATGGCTTCAGCCTGAGTCACATAAGTGACCGCTGCATCCATACGCTTGCGGGCATAACGGGGGGCGTGAACACCCCAGGAACCGTCTTTACGAATAAACTCGACTATGTCGCGAGCCTTGTCGGTCAACAGCAGTACCTGAGTCTTGTCTTCGATAGACAGTTTGTTCTTGGCGACCTTGCGATCGACACGCTTGAGCGCATCTTCCACTTTCGCCAGGCTGTCTTTGACAGGTGTCTGCCACTTCATGACCTTGCCGTAGATCTCTTTCTGATCCTTGAAGTGCAGGCCCTTGCTCAGCTCGGACTGGAACTGGCTGTGACAACCCTTACGCTCAACCACGTCGTGGTCAGAGATAGAGGTACGGGCACAGGTCCACATCAGGTCAAGATAGCCATGGCCATTCTCATCCTGAGCCACAGTCCAGCCTTTGGTGGTGGACTTACGAGGTTGACCTTCAGGAGGATTCAGAGTCTTGCGATCGGGGCTGACATCAATCTTCCACAGGTGAGACTTACGCACTGCGTCGAAGCCGGCCATATCCGGGTATTGAATCGCGGTGAAGTTTTCACAGCTACCCATGTTCGGCATGTGACAGCTGGTACAGCTGTTCTTGGCGTGAGTGCCGGTGTTGGCAGCCATTTCGGCCTGAACCTGGTGACAGTCAACACAGTCTTTCTTGATTGCTGGCTTGGTGTAACCGGATTTCCAGTCGTTACCTGTTACTTCATGTGGATCGTGACAGGTAGAACAACGCATGCCCTTGTCATAGTGAGAAGACATGAACATCTGTGAACCTTCGGTACCACAAGATGGGCAAGAAGACTTCATCTTGACGTTGAAGGCATATTCCAGCTTTTCCTTGCCTTGCTCGGTTTCGGCCAGTTCGTCAATATAGTTGAAACGCTGGTGACAACGTTCACAGTTGGAAGGCATACCGCCGCCGTTACCACCGTCCAGGTGACCACCCGCGCCGTGACACTCTTCACAAGCGATACCGCGGCTGATGGTGTGTTCCTGCAGTTTCTTGGGATCGCCAAGGGCATCCAGGTATTCCTGCTTGTTCTTGAAGTCAAACTTGAAGCTATGACACACTTCGCAGTAGGAGCTGGCAGGCTGGAACAGGAACTCTTTCTTATACTTGGCACCGTAGGAGGTCATACCCCACTGGTGAGAACCACTGGCGCCGAAGTCTTCCATCTTGGTTGGGAAGTCAGGAATAACCTTCTGAATCTTCTTGGCCATTTCCGGGGTCAACCATTCGGCCCAACCACGGGAGAATTGGTTACCACCGGCAACCATGGTACCTGTACCATCTTTCAGCAGACCGCCTTCAATGTGGTAGGAACCACGCACCAGGAAGCTATCGATATAGCCATACTTGGTTCTTGGAGTACCTACAGTGGCGTAAATAGCATCCGGAGTAATGCCGTCCGGCAATATGGAAGCATCAGAACCATACAGCTTTTTCTTCAGATCATTGTCCACTTCCGGATGCTCACCGGGGAAACGTATGGTCTGGGCGTGACGGGAACGCTGCCACTTCTCATACTGCACCGCATGACACTCACCACACTTCTCAGGGCCAACAAACTTATTGGGAAAGTCAAGAATAGACTTGGCAGCCAAACGATATTGCACCGCAGAAGGGCGTCCCACCCGTTTGCTGTACTTCTGGCTGTTACCTTGGTCCATGTATTCTTCACCGCGGTCACTGACCTTATACATACCAATGAGGCGGCCTTCTTCCTGATACTTGAACACAGGGTGATTCTGGAACAGGTAATCGAACAGCTCTTTCTCCTGAACGATATAATCCTGCAGTGTTTTGACGCCGTTTACCTTTTCCATGCCGTTGGGATTGGCGATCACTTTTTGTGCCGACTCTCCCATCTGCTTATTGCCGTGACCTGGTTTATCTGCCGCGAGCGCACCAGCCCCGCTGACGGCAGTTAAACAAAACAACATACTGAGTGTTGTCCTTTGTTGCCATCGTCTCATCATATACTCCTGAATTTGTCGTCGGTTATTTCACAAACGAACTTGTTATTGCCGGCTTGACCGGTCACGACTCATTCTTCATATGTGCAAGGACAAAAATCTGCGCCAGAGCACAGCCCGCCCCCGCTTGAGAACTCAAGAAAGCAACACCTTACATTTATCTTTTAAAACAATAGCTTTAATCTTTAACAACAGAACTATTCAGTTCTTTTTTTGAGCGTTTTATTTCTCAAAAAACCTCAAAACCCCGGCTGAAAATTGAAAAATGCCGCGCCGGCAAACATAGGCTGATAAAGGCGCGACAGATCACAGAGCCAAAGGGGTAATAACCCTAGTCTCAGTGCCATAGATCCATTCCCGGGGCTTCCCGGCAAAACAAAAGAGAGCGGCCATGTTTTCCATCACCATGTTGCCCGAACTGGGACACTTCCTGCTGATCCTGAGCGGCAGTTGTGCCTTATTTGGCGCCTTGCTTGCGCTGCTCAAATATCGCATTCCTCGGTTCGAATGGCCGCTGCGACCGCTGTTGCTGGGGCAAGCGCTTGGGCTGACCGGCGCCGTACTCATGCTGGCACTGGCGTTTATCCTCAACGACTTCTCTGTGGCTTATGTGGCCAACAATTCCAACTCGGCCCTGCCGCTGTTTTATAAAGTGGCCGCAGTTTGGGGCAGCCATGAAGGGTCTTTGCTGTTTTGGATGACAGTAATGGCACTATGGGCCTGGCTGGGACTACAGAGGCGCTCGCAAGATCACAACTATCTGTTGATGCTGCACGGCAGTTGTTCAGCGATTCTCAGCGGCTTTATCTTCTTTATGTTGCTGTACGCCAACCCCTTTGCCCGTCTACTACCGGAAGTGCCGATAGAGGGACGCGATCTCAGCCCCATGCTGCAGGACATAGGCCTTATCCTGCACCCGCCGCTGCTGTTTCTCGGTTATGCAGGCCTTGGGATCTGTTTTTGTATTGCGCTGGCATTGCTTGTCAGCCAAAAGTTCAGCGCCGCCCGCCTTGGCAGGCTCAAGCGCCATCTGCTGCTGACCTGGGTGTTTCTCACCGCAGGTAATGCCCTGGGCTCCTGGTGGGCCTATAACGAATTGGGGTGGGGCGGATGGTGGTTCTGGGATCCTGTGGAAAATGCCGCCTTTATTCCCTGGCTGGTGACCACTGGCGCGCTACACTGCTTGCTGATCAAAAACCACAACCCCTTGGCCCAGCTCTCGGCCCTGGCGCTGGTGCTGCTGGGCTTCAGTCTGTGTCTGCTGGGTACCTTTATTGTTCGCTCCGGCATTATTCAGTCTGTACATGCGTTTGCTGCCGATCCGGAGCGAGGAGTCATCATACTCCTGTTACTGCTACTTTATGGTGGCGCCGGATTCACCCTATTTGGCCTCAGATGTCGCCATCACTGGCAGCCGGGCAAGCTGGCACCACTTGGCCGGGACGGTCAGCTGTTGCTCGGTAGCCTGATCCTGCTGACCATGGCGCTGACTACCTTGCTGGGCACCCTTTACCCACTTTTCTATCAGGCAATTGGCCTGGGAAGTCTGTCAGTAGGGGCGCCCTACTTTAATACCCTGTTTGTGCCCATGCTGGCGCTGCTGCTCTTGCCCATGGCGATAAGCACCCTGCCGTATATGGCGCCGAGGCGCCTGGGGCTACTGGCGCTGGTCACTGTAATTGCGACCGCACTGGCGCTGTTTTTTAAAGGCAGGCTCGACCCTTGGTTACTGGCAGGCGGTGCGATGAGCCTCTTTCTACTCTGCACTCTGCTGCTTTATCTGTTGCCGCTGGGCCAGATTGCCGGCAAACGCCGCAGTATTCCCATGCTGCTGGCTCACACCGGCCTTCTTATCAGCATCATGGGCGCGACCGGAGTCAGTTGTTTCGAGCAGCACTCTCTGCTGCGTATGGGGCCGGGCCAAGGCAGCATTCTGGGTGACTACACCTTTATCTATGAGCAAACCCGCTTGCTGGACAAACCTGCCTACAGAGGTGAACAGGCCGTGATTCGGGTAGAGCACAATGAGCAACTGCTTACTTACCTTTATCCGGAACGCCAGGAATTCAACTCCAACGGCATGTCACTGTCCCAGGCTGCTATCCACCGTGGGGCCTTTGGTGATCTCTATGTCTCCATGGGCACCCAACTGAGCGATGAAGAATTTTTGGTGCGCCTCAGCATCAAACCATTGGTGAGTTGGATCTGGCTCGGTGGTGCCTTGATGGCCATTGGTGGCCTACTGGCCCTCGGAAACCGACGTCAACGCCGGCCGCAAACCGATTTATTAACCGCCTCAGGGAGACTTCAACATGATTAAGCTAATGCTACTTGGATTATGGCTCAGCTTTGCTTGCGCCGAAGCCCAGGCGACCGACATGGATATAGCCCGTCTCAGCATAGATATTTCCAAAGAACTGCGCTGCCCCATGGCCACCAACCAAAACCTGTTTGAGTCGGAAACCGCCATTGCCAGTGAGCTCAAAGCACAGATCTACTTGATGCTGCAGCAGGGCAAGAGCCGGGAGCAGATCCTCGACTTTATGGTAGAACGCTATGGCGAGCAGATCCGTTATCAACCCTCGCTGAACGCAGGCACAGCACTGCTATGGCTGGGACCTGTCATCTTGTTACTGGTATTGCCCGGCATGCTGCTGTTTTTCGGCCGCAGCAACAATCCATCCCCACACGATCAGGAGAATCCATCTTGAGATCTTACTTGCTTCTATGTCTCGCCCTGTTGCTGCCGCTATCGGCCCAAGGGGGCATAATGCAGCACAAGGCTTATCACACAGGGGAACCTGTACCAAACAAGCCTATGATTATGCGTGAATTTGTTGAAATGCAGCACGCCAGAAAGGTGGCCAAGGTGACCTTTGCCGATCTACAGGGTAACCCCAAGACCTTGGCTGAATACCAAGGACGTATGGTGCTGCTGAATCTTTGGGCCAGCTGGTGTCCACCCTGTCTGCGTGAGATGCCGGCGCTGGCCAAGCTACGCAGCAAACTGCAGGGCAGCAGTATCCAAATAGTGCCGCTGTCGATAGATGAAGATCCGGCTGCTGTGGCACCTTTTCTGGCCAAGCATGAACTCAAGTTGGATGACAGCTGGATAGACAGCAAAAAAGAGATAGAGAAGATCATGCCGGCCAATGTGGTTCCGGCGACTTATGTTTTTGATCCCAATGGGAACTTAGTCGGCTTTATCCGCGGCTATCTGGACTGGGACGACCCGGATATCGCCGACTATCTGTTGCGCTTTGCCGCCAAGTATCAAACGCTGGCCCAAAGCAAAGCGAAACAGTAAATAGTGCAACCGTCCCGGAGCATCTCCCCAAGTCACTCCGGGCAACTCTTTGGCAAAGAACCATGTGACTTCTCCGCCCACACTTTTTGCCCGCTTTCCCGTCACGCACGCCTCTTTTGTCGGGAAAGCCTTTTTCTCAGAAACGATCGAAACTCACCTCTACCGGAACCCCCTCAATCGCCAAAGGCAGATTTTGATGCAAAGCAAGCGTAATCTTGAGTGCCGGTTTGTCCCCGTCAAAAGGACCGGACAGCTGCTTGGGCACCTTGCCCACTAACTGGGTCGGCTCTTTGATTTCGGCGCGGATTAGGGTGCCATTGGGCAATTTGACACTGGCCTGCTGCCCCTGAGCAACATAGTCAAGATACTCAGGCGCCAGATAACATACCACCACAGGCTGTGCCCGCCCCGATAACCAAAGCATAGGCTGCTGCTCGGCTATGGCTTCCCCCCGCTGCACCAAAACATCGGCTACCCGGCCGGCAAACGGCGCCTGCAAGGTCAATTGCTGACGTTTGGCTTGCAGCTCCGCCAGCTTTAACAACAGGCTGTTGCGGCTCTGGGCTATTACACCAGCCTCCCGTTCTTGTTGTTGCAACTGCCTTTGCTGCAACAACTCGGCCCGGGCCTGTTCCAGCGCCATTCTGGCACTGGTATGGGCTTGCATCACTGCCGCCATATCTGCAGTGGGAACCACCCCTTGCTTACGGAATGACTCAAACTGCGACAGTAGTTCATCCTGACGCTTTACTCCCTGTTCAGCCACCAATATCCGCTGTTCAAGTTGCCCCAAAATAGCCTGATCCTGTGCCTGCGATGGCGGTGTCAGCTCGGCCAACTGGCGCTGTAACTCGTCAATGCTGGCGTCCAGACCGGCATCGGCTATGCGCCCGAGCGCCTGACCCGGCTCCACCTGAGAACCAGGCCGCACTGAAAGCTCCAATAATCTGCCCTTCTGCATAGCCCGCATCTCCAGCGGCTCTGAGGTCAAGATTCCCGGCGCCAGCACAAACAGGCTCGGACGCAGCAACACCCAAAGCAACAGGACCACTGGGGCAATAACCAGTAATAGCAACAGATACCAACGCCATTTCATTCCGCCCCGTTTCGCCGGGGCGTAGTCCACCTTCAAACCTTGATCTCGTGTAGGTTGTTGCGCCTTGGCGGCCGCTTGGTAAGTCACTTTCACTAAAATTTTCTCCCTCGTTTCAGCACCCACCAAGGAGCCATGGAACTCTCTTCATGTGAACGTCTAACTGCTTCATTAATCAGGGCAAATAAGCTGACACTACGCATAAACAAGGCATAGAAGGGATAAAGGGGCAACCAGAGCAGCAACCTTAAATCCTGCCGCGGCCGCTCGGAAATCGCCAACAACACCAACAAATAGAAAAACAACAAAAAAGACAAATAGGCCAAATAGATAGTCAGCGTAATTATTGTCAAAAACTGCCAGGGATACGCCAGCGCTATCCCGAAACTGTAAAGCAGGATGACAAAAGGCATCAGCACATTTTGCATAACACCGTAAATCAGCGTAAAAGCGAAAGTAGCGCCCCCCAGAAGCCTTGGAGAAAAAGCCGGCCAGTGCTTGCGAAAGTAGAGAAACAAAAGGTCGCCATCCCAACGCAACCTTTGCCAGACAAGCGTCTTGAGATCCATGGGGGCATCGGTATGCCCAATAGCCAGCGTAGCAAAGGGAATGCGCCAATTGGGGTGACGGCCAAAGTACTGTTTTAATCTCAACGTTAGATCCAGATCCTCGGCGGTATGGGTATCCCAGCCGCCAATTTTGACCAGCACATCACGACGAAAGGCGCCGAAAGCCCCAGAGATATTATTTAGCAGATTCCAGTGCCCAAGGCCCGTCTTCCCCCCCTGCATGGAGATCAAGTATTCAATCGCCTGCATCCGGGTCCACAGCGAATCATTGACATTGCGTACCCGCAAAGCACCGCCGACGGCAGGCACATTGGGATCGGCGAACAGCGGCACGATTTGAGAAACCATATCATTGTCGAAAGAGGTATCGGCATCGGCATTAATCACCAACTCACCGCTGGCTCTGGCCAGACCTGCATTTGAAGTCGAAACCCGACCGCCACGTTGCCACTTGGGCAACACGATAATCTCCCGTCCAGGGCGACGGCATTCAGCTGCGGCTGCTTTGGCAACTGCAAAAGTTTCGGCGTTTTGTACCGCGCCATCAACCACGGCAATGATCTCCATCTCCCCTGGATAGTCCTGTTCAACGAGGGTGACTATGGTTTGCCGCACCGCTTCTTTCTCGGCGTAGCAAGCAATGATGCAACTAACCTTGGGCCGATAAGCCTTTTGAACCTTGGGACGACGAAATGTTCGCCAATGCCAGCCGATGACGCCTGAAACTACGATCAACATCAATGGTATTTCATAGAGGAAAATCATCGGCACCAGCCAGAGAAACAGACTGACGTCTGTGGCAAGCTTGTGCCAAATATCCAGGCTCATAAAAGCCAGGGTATTGAACTCACTCACCGTCCAATACCTCGGCCTGCTGCAGACGACTGACCAACCAGGACTCAACTTCAGTATCAAGTTGTTGATCCGGCAGGCTGATTGCCTTAAACCTGAGTCTCAGCTCCCCTTCAGGCACACTGTCATTAAGCCGCTGCAGCTTTTGCTTCAATGCCGGTAACTGTGACTCGCCGGTGTAAGGCAATAGTAATAAGACACCTTGGTCATCATGGCTATTGCAGGCGTCCGTTACCCGCACCAGGCTCAATAATCGCTGCTTGAGCGCATCAAGTAAGACTAAGGAACGGGTTTCTCCGCTGCCGGCCAGATCTGGCGCCAACGCCTCCAGCTCCAATACCAGCAACAGATGCTCATGATCATGACGCAGCGCCAGCTGATTGTGCCATTGCAGCAACCAGAGGAAATGGGCCCGACTCATCTGTTCGCCAAGTGCGGCAAGCAGTTGTTGCTGCACGCCATGGCGCACCAGTTCTCTTCCCTGCTCCGCCAGTTCAAAGTCAGAGATGCGACGTATGGTCAGCTCGTCCGGTTGATGTCCATGACCACAGTGCAGACAAACAGCCTCGACCTTGGCCTCCAAAAACAGGCTATTACAGCTATTACAATGCTGGTTTTCTATTGGTCTGTCATAGTCGACACCTATATGCCGCAGCCGCTGCAAACAGTTGGGGCAACTGAGTCCGCTACTACGACCGAAGGCTTGCTGATTATCCACATGACCACAGTTAAAACAGTGCAAACTGGTCTGCATATCAATTTCTATGCTGCGGCACTGGGGACAGAGATCGATATAGTTGAGATGTCCTGAGTGGCACTTGCCGCATAGCCTAACTCTGTCCCTCAACTTGGTGGGTGCCAGCCAATGCCGGTTCATTAATTTATTTAATAGGGTCTGACTTTCCTTCGCTGAATCAGTCAATATCTGCAGCAGTGGATACTCATAAAGATGTGGCTTTTCCGGCGTAGCCACAGGTTGCAAACTATATTCAGGGAATAGCCACATAAAACTCAACAGCCGATAACTGACATCATCCCGGCTGGGTAATTTAATTAAGTTCTTCCTTTGCCAATAATTTTCCAACTCTTGTTTGAAGTCAGGCTGAAATAAACCATTGGCCAGATAATCAGATAAAAGGCTTGGCGTTACCACCTTGATCATGGCCATAAAAGTCGATGGCTGTTGCCTCAACAGAATAAGCGCTTGGTCCTGAATTCCTGTCGGCAGATTCAGGCAGATGGCATCATAAGCAAGCCCGGTATCCAAGAAACCAAAAACATCATTAAATTCTTCAAAATCATTGCCATATAATTCTTCACCTCTATCACCAATCCAACAAGGAATGGCCTGCGCCTCAACATGGATATCTGCTCTGGTAATAGACATATAAATCCCGACAATGATAAACCCGCCAATGATAAGAGGAAAAACCTCGGCTAAGTTCATACAATTTAATTAGACAAAAATGAAATTCAACAAATGGGGATTATATAGACAATGAAGAAAACCGCCAATATTTTGACAAAAAAACCGTAATTACCACCAAAACCACTTAAACCAACCTTTAATTGATCATATTTTATAATAACCTCACAAAACATAATAAACAGAGTTAATCAATACACCTGTTTTTATTTTCCAACGTATCAAGCTGTATCGACCAATTCAGTTTCAAAACCATCCACTTTTATATCCTGTTGTTTGCCACTGATGGGATCAATAAAGCGCAACCGACAAGCCATAAGTTTGAGGGGCTTATTGAAATTGTCTTCGCTCCTGGGTTGCAGTTCGGGGTAAAACCTGTCGTTCAGCAGTGGCATTCCAAGACTCTGCATATGCAGCCTGAGTTGGTGAGTCTTACCGGTAATTGGACTTAGACTGAACAGCCCCATATCGCCATTAACGGCGATGAGACTGATTTCCGAGTGACTGTTGGCCTCACCCTCGGCCAAACGCATGATAAAACTGGGCTCGCCCTTGATAAGGCGATTTTTCACCGTCCAGTGCAGCGGCAGGCTAAGTTCGCCAGTTGCCAATCCCGCCTGAAGCTCAGGTGTCAGCCGCGCCAGCGCCTGGTAGTCCTTGCGTATCTGGCCTTCACGGAACAGCGCATGATAGGCATGCCGGGTTTCGGGATCTGTGGACATCAGCATGACTCCGGCCGTTTCTCTGTCCAGCCTGTGCGCCGGCGCTATGGTTTCTATTCCGGTGCGGCGCCTTAACCTGTGCACCAGGCACTCGTTGACATAGTTGCCGCTGGGAGTCACAGGCAAAAAGTGCGGTTTGAACACCAGAATGCTGTGTTCGTCCTGAAACAAGATCCGCTCTTCAAAAGGGATCCGGGTTTCTTTGGGGACTTCACGGTAATAGTAGACCCTGGCGGTAGGCCGATAAGGGGTATCGGCCTGGATAGGCTCGCCATTTTGCCAGTGTACCTTGCCGGTTGCGACCCGCTCACGCCAGACATCGGCATCGATGCGGCTGAAATGGTCGATAAGAAAGGCCAATACAGTGGGCTTATCGGTCACATCCCTTGGCAAGACAACATAGGAGGGCTGTGCGGCTCTGTCTGTTTGGCTCATAACTCTTCCGGCAAAATAAAAAATGGCGACTCGGGGCCGCCATTCTACTCTATCTGCCTCAGATTATTCGAGGCGAGTACACTCAAAGCTGCTGCTGAACATGGGACTTAATCAACTTGAGCACAAAGTCCATGGTCTTGTGGCAATCAGGTTGATTCAACAACAGCTGTTTGTCCTTGTTGTATAAGGGCAAAACCTCCAACCAACGCTGGCTCACCCAGGCGGCATCATCCAGATGCACTTCTGATGAGTAGAGCCCGCGCAAATCCGGGTTGACCTCATAAAACTGCTCCAGTGCCGCGCTGATAAGGGTGAACTCGCCCCGAATAGGCTCCTCGGCCCAGTTGGGACAATCCATTACCTTTGCCAGCCAGCGGCCATCTTTTTCCTGTTTGGCGGACAGGACTTTGACCCTTTGCTTGCCTTCCAGGGTGATACTCAGCGAGTCATCTTCGAGCTGATTGAAGTCGATGAGCTCGCAGCGAGTGGCAATGGGAAAACTGGGCGGCATGGCAACGCTGTTACGCATTCCGAAAGCCAGCGGATATTTCCCCTTCAGGACATCGGCCACCATGCTCAAGGTAATGGGGTCAAGGATCCTGATCTCAAGCCGTCCACCTGGCAACAACAAGGCATCATAGGTCAGTAACGCCATTTCCTGTGTATGCATAGCAACCTCCTTCCCCTCGGGGAGTGAGCAACCGAAAGCGAACCTGAGGTTCAACATTCGTTTTAAAGTCTAGCAGTTGCTGAAATTTCATCCATTGGCAATTTAGGCTAGTCCTTAGGTCTGCTAATGAGTTAGACAGGCGTTGAGTGGATTTTGTTGCAAGCGTATTTATAGAAGCTCCAGCCTTTGGGCTATTTTACCGCCGAGAAATACCTCGGCAAATTCATCAGCCAATCTGTTACTCATATCGGCGGCGCGGCGCCAATATTGAATTCGACTGGCACTATCCAAGGTTTCAAAGTCCTTGCGATCTGGAATTTTGCCATAGGGTAACGAAGCGACAAACTCCTCTGTGGGTGCCAACACCAAAGCATTGTGATAACGGCGCTTGGCCCGGCGCCAAGGCAAGGATTTATCGAACCATCCCGGCGCCATATGGGGATAAAAATGCGGATACAGGGTCAACCCCGGCGCCCGTGACAGCGGCAGGTCGAAGTGGTAATCGGTGATGCCGCCATCATAGAAGTGCCCGTTGGTCACGCCGCTTATTTCCGTCACCGGTGACAGCAGCAACGGAATAGAACCTGTGGCCAGCAACACGGCTTCGATATTGTCACTACTGAGCAAGGCGCTGTCTCCCGGGAGATCCTTCAGCTGAGCGAAGGGGGAACCCTCAATGGCAGAGGCGAATACCAGACGCTCAAAGTGCCACCCCAAGGTGCGGCGACTGACAAGGTTGGTCATGGCGGTAGCACCCAGGCCTGCCGCCAGTGCCAGCTTGCTGCCGGCGCGGTTCAAGTGACGGGCGCGGCATACCACTATGTGACTGCGAATATGCGGCTGTTTGAGGATCTCTTCGGCGCCGCTGGTGCCTAAAATCCCGCTGACTATACCGCGGACCTGGCGGCTGACCTCTTCCCGACTCGGACGGGTTTCATAGCGCTGGCCTATGTAGAGCTGTTCCAGCCTTTGATAAGCCGCCAGCGGATCTGCCTGAGCCAGACAGGCCAAACGCCAGGCGCCAGATGAAGCACCAATAGTGTAGAGCGGAGTCTGCCTCTGTTTGAAAAACTCACCAAACAGGTATTTATCTAGCCCGGCAATCCCCAGCCATTTGGGACCACCGGATGCCGCCAATAGTTGAGTAAAATGCTCAGGCTTTAAGCCCTGTTCCATCAATGTCTGATGGGCGTCTGTACCGGCAAGAAATCGCAAGTTAGCCAAAAAGTCACTCCCTGAGCCGCAAAAGTCACAGGCAAGATACCGCAGCCTTGCACGGCAGCCAAGTTTGACTCAGTATTTCCCCTCCTCCCGACGGCTCCGAAAACGGCCGGGATAGCCCTTGTTTAAATGTCCAAGAAAATGTTCTAAAGACAGATTTGAAAGTAGAGATAGTCATAAATAGGCTGTTAACTCAAAAACCACTGTATAAATAAAAGCAAAACAGCCAATTAACCCCCAAATAAACCCAATATCAGCAGATATCGCCAAAATAGGCAGCTCCCCAAACAACCAAGTTCAGGGAAAGATTTTCTCGAAAAAAACCAAATGTTTCTAGAACGCTGCGCTCTGAGTTATCACTTTTACGTCTAAATGCATCAATTGTAACAATGCTACTATCCGCGCAATAAAAATGCAGTTTTGAATCATTCAAGAGGTCGTATGCGCTTAGCTCTTATTTCACTGGCAGTGGCGAGTCAACTGACTGTTCCTGCCGTCTTTGCTGCCGAAGAGCAGCCCAGTATCGAAACCATCTCCGTCATAGGTTCACGTATCGCCCTGCGGACCGCCACCGACAGCGTGGCACCGGTCGATATCATTACGGCCGAACAACTTGAAGCCACTGGCATGACGGAAACCGCCAAGGCGCTGCAGTTTGCCGCACCTAGCTACAGCTTCCCCTTCTCCTCGGTCACCGATGGCTCAGATGCGGTGCGTCCCGCCAGTCTGCGCGGCCTGTCACCGGACCATACCCTGGTGCTGGTTAACGGCAAACGCCGTCATGGCTCGGCACTGGTCCACCTCTCAGGGACTGTGGGCAAGGGCTCGTCCAACGTCGACCTGAACGCCATCCCTATGACGGCCATCAAACGCATCGAAATTCTTCGTGATGGCGCTTCGGCCCAATATGGCTCTGACGCCATAGCCGGGGTGATCAACGTAGTGCTCAAAGACAACAGTGAAGGTGGCATGGTATCGGCCCAAGCCGGTCAAACCTATCAGGGTGATGGCGAGCAGTGGCGTGTCGGCCTCAACCACGGCCTCAGCATAGGTGACACTGGCTTTGTGAATCTGTCGCTGGAAGCGCATCACAAGAACAGCACCAATCGCGCCGGTTTGGATCCGCGTCAGCAATATCCATTGCTGGCCGATGGCAGCCCGGATCCCCGCGAACAAACCGTTAACCGCAAGAATCACCATGTGGGTGACGCCGAATATGACAACCTGGGGTTGTTTCTCAATGCCGCTCAGGAGTTTGCCAATGACAGCAAACTGTACGCCTTCGGTGGCTTGAGCCAGCGCGAGACCCGCTCAGGCGCCTTCTTCCGCCGTCCACTGGATAGCCGCAATGTTGCCGAAATCTATCCCGATGGTTTCCTGCCGCAGATAACCCCCAAGATCACAGATCAGTCGCTGCTGCTGGGTTATGAATTTAACCTGGGCGAGTGGCAGTTGGATGCCTCGGCCGGATACGGCAAGAACCGCTTTAAGTACCGGGTCGAGAACACACTCAACGCCTCTTTGGGCCCCGGCAGCCAAACCGAATTCAACGCAGGTACCCTGTCCACCGAAGAGTGGAACCTGACTCTGGATGCCTCACGTTACTTCGACTTTTACAATGACTCAGAGCTCCTGGTCGCTATGGGCACAGCCTGGCGCCAGAACGCTTATCAGGTGGAAGCCGGAGAGCAAGCCTCTTATATCAATGGCGGTTATCAGAACAAGGCCGGTGGCAGCCAAGGCTTCGGCGGCTTTACCCCAGAATCGGCGGTAGATGAGGATAGAGACAACATAGGTGTCTATCTCGAGGTGGAAAACCAACTGACCGACGACTTCTACTGGGCCGCCGCGGTGCGCTATGAAGACTATTCCGACTTTGGTGACAACACCAGTTGGAAGCTGGCAGCCAGATACGATCTGACCGACAACCTGGCACTCAGAGCCACTGCCAACACCGGCTTTCGTGCCCCCAGCGTGCAGCAGTTGTACTTCACCAATATCTCGACCCTGTTCAACCCGGATCCCGTGACAGGCCAGCTGGTACCGACCGAATCGGGCACCTTCAACAACCTGTCTTCCGTGACCCAGGCGCTGCAGGTAGGCAAGCTGCAACCCGAGTTGTCAGAGTCCTTCAGCCTGGGACTGGTGTACACCAATGATTCCGGTCTGGCGGTGACTCTGGATGCCTATCAGATCAGCATAGATGACAGAATCGTGCTCTCCAGCTCACTGACACCGGCCGACTCCCAGGTGGTGGCAGATGCACTGGCCGGTACCAACGCCGAGTCGGCACGCTTCTTTATCAATGCCGTCGATAGCCGCACCCGAGGTGTGGATCTGGTGGTGACCCAGGACTTTGATCTCGGCAGCTACGGCGATCTGCGCGCCAGCCTGGCCTATGCTTATAACGACACGGAAATCCGCGATATTCATCTGCCAAACCTTCTGGATGGCCTGGAAGACCAGCTGTTTGACCGTATAGAGCAGACCCGGATGACCAAGGCCAATCCGAAGAACACAGGTAACCTGGGGCTGACCCACAGCCTGGGCGACTTCAAGACCAATCTGCGCCTGAGTTACTTTGGCCCCTACACCATAGGTTATTCCCGTGAAGACGTGGAGTACGACGGTAAGTTCACCGTGGATCTGTCGCTGACCTATGCGGCCACAGATAGCCTGAGCTTCACCGCCGGGGTGCAGAACCTGTTCGATACCTATCCGGAAAAACGTCCGGACGACAACAACTTCAACGGGATCTTCGTCTACCCCTTGACCAACACACCTTTTGGTTTCAACGGCGGTTACTACTTCCTCGAAGCCAGATACAGCTACTGATTTACCGGGAAACACATTTGCAGGGAAACATATTTGCAGGGAAACATGGGGGCCGGCGATATCGCCGGCCTTTGTGCTTTTTGGCGCTGATGCCGCTGATATCGGCCGCTTGGCGGCTCAAGCGTCTGTCAGGCGCCTGCTGATTCTCAAAGAGATCAAACTTCCAGCAGGAATGCTATTATACTGAGCCAACTCCTTTCCCCAGAAGATACAAAATGATAGTGGATACTCTGGCCAACCGTGGCCATTACCGAGCGCTGGGCCCACGTATTCAGGCGGCCCTGGATTATCTGGCCGCAACAGACTTCAGCCAACTGGCCCCCGGCAGCTATGAACTGGATGGTAAAAAGCTGTTTGCCATAGTCAACGATTACCACACCAAGCCCAGAGAGACTGAGCCATTCGAGGTACATAGACGCTATCTGGACGTGCAGTATGTGGTCAGTGGTGAAGAGGAGTTTGGCTACCTGCCGCTGGGAGCCCAAACGCCCAGTCGCCCCTATCATGAGACGCACGACTATGCCGAGTTTGATTATCAATCCAACCGCCAAGCCGCGGCATTTATCCCTTTGAAGGCCGGCATGTTTGCCATTTTCTTCCCCGGAGACATGCATATGCCGGGTACGCTGGCCAAGGCCGTTGCTGTCCGCAAGGTAGTCGTAAAAGTACTGTTGGATTAAAAGAGCACTTGCAGTAAAACGCCCGCGATTGCGGGCGTTTTGGGGTCAGTGGTTTATTTATCGTCTTGGGGTGTGGGCTTGCAAAGCATCTCCTCGGCGCCATAACCCCAGGTCACCCTGGCCTCGCCCTGATGCTCCCAGAAGCTGTAGTCACCGCCCTGATACTTGGCGCCGCTACCGCTTGGCACACTGAACATCAAAATGCTTCTGTCACCGCGCTCGGCAATCATGGTTGCCGGCTCTGTCTCGAAGAAAGTAGTCACCAACTCATTGGCCGGGTTGCCGTCACAGGCAAAGAATACCGGGCCGCTAAACTCCACCAAGTGATAACGGGCCTGCAGTTCCACTATCCGCCTTTGATATGAATCCTTGGTACATTGCAGCTTGTCTTCACTCTTCCAACATTCGTTGCGGCCCTTGATCCAGCCGCGCTGCTCGGCCTTGAGCAGGGGTGGCTGTTCATTGACCGCCTTGTCACTGGCCTTGGCATAAACTTCGGCCAGCTGCTGATCCAGCTTGGCAAGCTCGGGTTCCTGACAAATAAGCATCTCTATGCTGGAGGCCCGCTCGCCCAAGGCGTTGCAATCAAATGTCGGCAGTTCCCGCTCCGCCCCCTGGGGCGAGGTTGAGCCATCACCTGTAGCCAATGCGGCGGCAACATCCTGGCTGTTATCCAGTGCCTGCTGCCCGCAGCCACTGAGCGTCGCCGCGGCGACCAACGCCAGTACAAGCCCTGCCTGTGAAACTGTCCCCAAACTCATTTTTGCTCCTTAATCTTCTCGCTAGATCTACTCGCGGCTGCCAAAGCCTTTGCGCAAACTAATCCTAGTCTAAAACCCGTCGCCTGTCCGCTGGCTGAATTAAATGTCAGATCAATAAGTTGGCTACTAAGCCTTATCGACAAAATCCTGCAATGCCTGCAGGTTGGCTATTTTCAGCAAGGCACCCTGTTTTATGACCAGGCCCTTGTCGATAAGCTCTTTTACCGCCCTGCGATAGACCCGGCCTGAGGTGCCGAATCGCTCCGCTTCCTGATCCGGGCTGCCACAGGAACCCAGCATCACCTCTTCGTGTTGACGCCTGAGCAGATCGAAAGCGATGTTGTAGCTGATGGGGTGCAAGAGCCTATTGGTGTAGATGTCCAGCGAGTCCTGATAATCCCAGGCCAGGGCACTGGCAAAAAAGAGGGTAAATTCGGGTTGTTGCAGCAGCATCTGCCTGACTTTCTTCAGGCATAACCGGCGGATTTCCATCGGCTCTTCGGCCACCACACTCCACTGACAACTGGTGGCGGTAAAGAACTCCATCTCACCGAAAAGGTGCCAGTCGCAATCCAGCTCCCCCAATTGAAACCTGCGGCCATTGACGGCGCAGATATTCATCGACACCCGGCCTTCGGGCACCAGGCACATATGGGTCAACTCCCGCCCCTGAGACAAGAGATCTTCACCAGCCTGCAGCAATTGGTTCTGGACGCAGCACTCGAGCATGGCGTCGCAAAACGCCTGGTGAGACTGCTTTAGATGCGCACTGAAACGCCCGGTGCTGTATGGTTGCAGCTGCATAACAACAAGCTCCCGTAAAGATGATGGCTCATGCTAGCCCATCAGCCTTACGGGCACAAACTTCAACAACAGAGCGCCTCCAGCGCCGCCAAAGACGCTAGCTTCTCCCCCTGCATCATGGCGCTATCGGCGTCGACATACTGGTTGATGCCCTGTTGTACATCTTCACCATACAAGACCACATTATTGAGCACCGCAGCCACTTCCAGGCCTCTCAGGCGGCCAAGCGTCAGCAGCGCGGCTGTTTCCATGTCGGCCCCCAAGACTCCGAGTCGATGCCAATGACGGCAAATCTCCAGCTCATCATCCCGGTAAAAACTGTCGTGTGAGCGCACTATGCCGGAGTGGAAGCGGCAATCGCGGCGCTGCAAATAGGCCGCCATGGCATTGATAAGCTGCCGACTCGCCAGCGCCGGGTAACCGGGCGGTGCATAACAAGCTGAGCCACCGTCATCGCGCACTGCGGCTTCGGCCAGAATCAACTCGCCCAAGGCTATCTGCGGCTGCAGCGCGCCGGCGGAGCCGACCCGAATAACACGGCGGGCGCCACACTGATACAACTCTTCCAGGGCGATAATCGCCGATGGTGCGCCTATGCCTGTGCTGCAAACAGTGACAGCCACGCCTTGGTAAAATCCGCCCATGCTGCGAAACTCGCGGTTCTCTGCCAGCAACCGGCCATCGTCCAACAGCGCGGCAATCCGATTGACCCTTTGTGGCTCACCGCAAAGGATCACCCGCTCACTCACCTGCGCCGGAGACAGACAGATATGCGGCTGTTTATCGGCGCTCATCAGCAAGCCTCCGCCGGACGGCTGCCATTGTCTTTGGCGGTACGCATCCACTGACGGGTGCCGTTGGCGGCAATAAACAGCAGAATGATGTATTCAATCGACAGGGCATAAACCCCCTGGGCGGCATAAATGCCGACACTGACCACATTGATAAGTACCCAGAGGATCCAGTTCTCGACATATTTTCGGGTCATCAGAATTTGCGCCACCACAGACAGCACTGTCATTACTGAGTCCCAAAAAGGGAAAGCATCCGGCTCCAGCACTGGCTGGGCCAGCTCGGCACCAAACAGGTTGAGCGTATCGACACTGACCTGGGCAAAGAGAGCAAATACCGGATCGATATAGACAGTCATCAGGCCGATGCCCAGCACTGAGACCGCCGCGGTAAAGGCCAGTTTTTGCTTCGACAGCCAACGCACCTTGAGGGTGTCGCCGGTTTGCTGATCCGGCCGGGTCCAGGCATACCAGCCATAGAGGTTGGCGCAGAAGAAAAACAGCTGCAGCAGCAAGATGCCGTAGAGCTGTATTTGATAAAAAATAATCGCAAACAGAGTGACATTAACCAACCCAAACAGATAATTAATCGTTTTTTCCTGGCTGGCAAACCAGATACAGAGCAAACCAAATACTGTGCCCACGGCTTCAATCCATGACATGGCATAGCCACTGCCAATGGGAATGTTCACCAGAGTATTGTTGATATCAAACCAAGCGGCAATATCCATCATCTATTCCTTGCATTAATTGTGTTTTTGGCCAATGTAAGCAGATGGCAAAGCTCAAGTTAAGGACATTTGTCCACCTTGGCTGATTTAAGTCACAGCACACAATTGTTTGATCTCTTCAGCACGACGTCCATGCCGGTCACAGAGGTTCACAATAGAGTTTTTCCACTTTTGGGATTCGCTTTTTTCGATTCGGCAACATTGGGCGCTATGTAACATTTTGGTTAACTCACTCAAGTCAGATGTGACTCAGTTCACTTTCCCCTGTTAGTTATCCCGCCATTATTCGGACATACCTTGGAAGCACTTACCCAGCTATGAAAGATATAAAACGACTGGACTATGAATTAATGCAGGTGCTTATCGCCATAGATGAGCATAGAAATTGCCAAAATGCGGCCCATGCCTTGAGGATAAGCAATTCTGCTATGAGCAGGTACCTCAAGCAGCTAAGAGAAATTTTTGATGACACCCTGTACATCCGCCGTGCCAGTGGTTTTATTCCCACCCATAAAGCAAGTCAATTACTGCCCATGATTAGGGAGTTGTGTCAGCGCTATCAGGAGTTGGAAAATCAGTTCACCGAGTATCAACCGGCCAAGTCACGGGAGCACTTTGTTATTTCCGTTTACGATGACTTCAGTCCGATTATTCACAAAATACTCAATAATAAGGTACGTCCTTTCGCTCCTGACATGAGTTTTGATATTCGAATTCTTTCCCACGAATACACCACAGAACTGGAAAACGGCAATATAGATATTGCCGTGATGTCAGAAAGTTATACCGGCGCCCATTTACAGGGCAATCTATTTGCCGAAGTGAAAAACCTGTATTTATTGGGCAGCCGTAAACATCCTTTCTTGCAGGATAATGTGCAGGTGACTTTGGAAGACCTGTTCAAATACCCTTATTATGAGATGGATAATTTCTGCGACTTACCCGAGCCTTTAATTGTCTCGGCAGCCAGACGGCGCAACCAGGATTGTGTCATTGCCGGCTCTACCGGGAGTCTGGCCAGCCTCGCCTGTGTACTGCTGGATATGCCTTACTACTCCATATCCTGCAATCTATTTACCACAGATTATATCGCCAGCTTTCCCAATCTTATTTATAGAAAACTGCCTCTCGAAATAAGTGAGACGCTGCTAAGCGAAATAAACACCAACAGAGATATAGGCCATTATGTCGTGGCCAGTGATCTAAATAAATCACAGGCCAGAGACTGGCTTAAGGAGGTATTGATCAGAGAGCTGAAAAGCGAATGGAATAGGGGAAGGTGCAAATAAGTCCTAGTGGCACTCTGGCTTACACAGCAATTGGCGTTCAAGGCATCTGACTGAAGGCATGCCGGGGCCTGTCAAAGTCGGATAACGCAGAAAGCCGATTGCTGTGAAAGCCCCGAAGGGCGTGGCTTACGGACCTGCCTGCTGTGTTGTGTTTCTTGCAAAGGACTAGGGCCATTTGCTGCGAACCACGCCTTGCATCCAGGCCTGTAAGCCGACGCAGAGCACACATGAGGCTTGTTCGCACCTTCCCAGGAAAACCCAACTCATAACAAAAAGTCTCCCGGAATGAACATGGCAAGAGTTCGCTCTTGTCAGGGGGAGCTATTACCTAAGGGATAACAAGATGAAACCAAAAATACTGAATATGGCCACATATTCGGCAGGGTTGGCTGCGCTCCTTTGTCTGCTGGGACAAGGGGTTCAGGCGGCAGACAGCTGCCTGAATTGTCACAGTGATCAAGCCAAATTACAGGCGCTGATAAAGCAACATCAGTTGGAAAAAGAGTCGCTCTCCGTCGAGCAACAATCTCTGCAACTTTTGGTAAGCCAAACAGATATGGGCAGTCATGCCGAACTCGGCTGTCGCGACTGCCACAGCAAGGCCGACAAACCAGAGGGCAGAGCCTGGCACCCAGGCGTTCTGGCCGATCCCAGTGCCGATGGCGGCAGTGTCTGTGGTGACTGCCATGGTGAGGAGATGATTACCAACTTCCGCCACTCACTGCACTTCACTGTCAATGGCGTTGCCAAGGGCTTGATGGAAAGGTTGCAGCAGACCCCAGAGCGGGCCCAGTTGTTTGAACAGATGCACAACGGCGAAGAAGGCTGTGCCAGTTGCCACGCAACTTGCGGCCAGTGCCATGTCAGTGCTCCCGACTTCGCCGGTGGCGGCCTTTTGAACAAGCACGCCTTTATCGGTACACCGGATCCGGTCAAGACCTGTGAAACCTGTCACTATGAAAATGCCGAGCAGCACAAAGAGCAAGATGTGCACGTCACCAAGCACAATATGAGCTGTATCGACTGTCACAGTGCACAACAGGAATTCCACGGTCGGGACATCAAGCAGATCCCCGAAGGCAGACTCTACAGCGAAGGCCCGAACAGTAACAAGACCGGCCCCTATGAGCAGACTCAGAAACGCGACATTATCGTGGTGAAATGTGAAGACTGCCACCAGGATAAAGTCGCCGATCACACCGAACTTCTAAGCGGTAAGGCCTCTCCCATAGATCACAATGCCAAGCTGAAATGTACCGCCTGCCACACCCAGCCCTACAGCAACTGCTTCGGTTGCCACCAGGACGACACCTTGTCTCTGGGCAACTGGCAGAGTCTCAAGACTGCCGAGACTCCGGAGCAGAACATCAAGCTGGGTCTCAGCATAGCCAATGATAAAAACAGCAAATTGATTCCGCTGAGCCATTCGGCCGGGATCAGTATCGATGCCGGGGTCAAGGTGGATCTCAAAGATCCGGCCACCAAATCCTATTGGGTGCCCTTTTCTACTCACTTTACCGCCAAGAACCCTCTGGCGACCAAGCAGGCACGCGAAAGTGGGCGCATGTGTGAAAACTGCCACAACACTGATGAGGATATCTTCCTCAAAGAAAGTGACGTTCATCTAGGAGAAACAGATCCCGTCTCAGAAAGCCAATGGATAGTCCCTAAAGAACGTTTACCCAAACACTGAGCCCAGGAGCCGAATATGAAACATAAGATGATAATCAGTTTACTGCTGTGCGGTCTTGGCAGTATGCAATACGCGCAGGCCCAGGAAAGCGCCTTTCAGACCTCAGGAGTGATCATGGGGCTGAGCAACTATCTGTGGCGCGGCCTGACCATCAGCGACGACAAACCCTCACTGCAGGCCGATATCATGTTGGAACATGAAACCGGTTTCTATGCCGGAGTCGCCTTTGAAACCTATAGGTATCAAGGCGATGAGGGCATAGAGAAAGATTATGAAATCGACTACTACGCGGGTTACTACCTGACGGTCAACGACGAGTTGGGCTTTGGCTTCAATGCCATGCGTTACACCTATGGTGACAATCACTCCAATCTCGAATACACACTGTCCATGGACTACAACAGCTTAAACTTGGCGCTCAACTATGATCAGGACTTTGAAACCTGGTACAGCGAGGCCAACTATGCGCTGCCGCTGGCACAATATGGCGAACTGGTGATCCATGGCGGCTATTACTTCGATGCCGAAACCATGGGCTTTGAAGATAAGGGGGAGCTTAAAAACAGCGCCTACGATCTGGCACTGCGCTACAGCTATCCCCTGTTGTCACAGTTGGATCTGCTGCTGGAAGCCAGTTATCAGGAGTTTGAGCACGACCACTATATGATAGGACTCGCGTTCAACTTCTAATCAAGCTAGTTAACGACTAATTCCTCACCATAATAATAATTAGCAACTCCCAAACTCTTGCCCCGCCCCTGCAGCGGGGCTTTTTTTAGGTTCATCCTAGCCTTCCGGGTAATGCACCGGCTTGATCAGACACATGGCGAGCATTTTCTCGGCGCAATAGGCGGCGCGCAGATAGTCCCGCGCTTTAGCTCCCTTGAGGTTGTGACTCAGCGTCATCAGCCCGAGACGCTCGGCCCTTTGCGCCAATGTTGGCCTTGGTGCCGGCAGGCCATCGGCCAGCTCATCCAGCACCCCATGCAGGGTTTGTTGCATCAGGCCCAGGCGCGGCTGCGGCGCCTGGGGGGCTGAAGGCTCGGCCAGCGCCTGCGCGAGTAGTTGCTGATCGCCGGATTGGGGCAAGGTATCGAAAAAGAGGCTGAACCAGTTATCCAGCAGCAGGGACACAGGTCGCAGGTATAAGTGGCTGGCAGTGCGCTCGATGCGCGCCACTATCAGCTCGGGTACCCGCTCACCCAGCAACTCCAGATTGGTCACGGCTCTTTGACTCAACTTGTTGTAAGGCAGCGAGAAACTCAGCAGCGCCTGCTCCCTGTCCCAATAGTGCAGTTCCATACACTGACTGGCCTGATTGAAACCACTCAGGTAGAGACCGCTTGGCCGGAAACACAGGTACTCCTGTTGCCAGTCTATCTCGCCGGCAACAGAGAGACTCACGGGCTCCAGCGGCTGGGTCGCGGGGTAGACCCGGGTATCCTGCAAACGCCGCAGGCGCCCCCAGGCATTGAGTTCGGCCTGAGCCAGGGTTTGGGTCTTACCCTGCCAACCCAGGGCCGACGGCGCACCTGCCAGCATGGGCAGACCGCGAAATACGCTGGCATAATCCAGCCGCTGCTCGGCTTTGGGGCGGCTCTCGGCCAGGGTGATAAAGCGCCCCTGCTCATCCTGCAATACCTGAGTCAAACCATGGGCGCCCCCTTCGCTTTGCCAGGGAAAAGCGCCCAGCCCCAGCACCTGCTCCGGCGCTTGTTGATAGGGTCTTTGCGTCTGAGCCTGGCTGCCTTCCAGGGCCGCCAAGGAGCGGGCCAGACAGCTGAGCAGCAATTTTCGGTCCCTGACGCCTTGGCCCGAGACATATTTTTCCAGCGTGCCATGCAGCTGTTTCAAAGCGGTCAGTGGCAGATTTTGCCTGTCCATGGGCACCAGCAGGAGTTCCAGCTCTACCAGGGACGAGGGCCGCAACCTATCTATGCCGAGCTCAGTCATCTGCTCCAGCAACTTAAGGCAACGGCGCTTTAACTGATCGCGGCTCTGCTGCCCCAGATACTGCAACTGCGCCTGCTCATCGAGCAGCCATTGCGGCCATTCAAAGGCGATGGCCTGTTCTTGGCAATAGAGCCAGACGGCGAGCAGCGCATAACGCTGCGCCTCTTCGGTGCAGATAATATCCTGCAGCCCCTGTACGCACCGAAAATACAGCTGCTGCCCCTCCAGTTCGACGCAGACTGTGCTTTGCGAAAGCTTAATATCCGCCGCCCAGCGGCGCTGACTCTGCTGATACAGGCGGCGAACCTGAGTCTTGCCGGCATCATTCAAAAGCTCGGCCAGATGGAGTTCCACCCGGGGCGGCTCTTCGGCGCGAGTCTCAGTGGATGCAGGCTGCTCCAGCAGATAAAGCGCCGCAGCCACTATGTGTTTACACAGGCCGGAGGCGCCGCAATCGCAGCGACTGGCGAGCGGGTTATCCCAATCCAGCTGCCCCTTTTGCCCTTCAAACTCAAAGCCATAATCCTGCATCTGCGGCTGGCTTTGCTCCAACGCCTTGCGGGCCCGGCGCACCAAACCTGCACTGCCGAGGCTGGTGAGTATGGTTTCATTCATCGGCGTAGCCCCATAGTCAGCGCCAGCCATTCGGCAAAGTTATCCGGGCTGAGTGAGCCTATCTCCATCCCCAGGCGCTGCAGGTTGTCGGTACTAAAAGTGCTGTAGAAAGGCTCGGCATCGTGATTCATGGCGGTCATCCCCAACATCTTGATGCCACTGTCTATCATCCCTTGAGCCTGGGCCAGTAAGGTCTGCATCGAACCGCCCTCTTCAAAGTCGGACACGGTTGCCACCACAGAGCGCCCCGGCTCAGAACAGAGTTGCTGACAATAGCGCCAGGCCTGGGAGATCAGGGTGCCGCCGCCCAACTGGCAATTGAGCAACACAGACACGGGGTCCTGGGCCTGCTCACTCAAGTCCACCACCTGGGTGTCGAACACCACCAGCGACAACTTCACCGATGGCAAGCGGGTCAGGATCCCGGCGATCACTGCCGAGTAGATCAGTGAAGTCGCCATGGAGCCGGACTGATCTATGCAGAGCACTATGTGCCAGGGCAGTTGGTGCTGCTGGCGGGCATGGAAATAGACCCGCTCGAAACAGACCTTCTCGCCATCAAAATGCTTGAGGTTGCGGCGAATACTGGTCTGCCAATCCAGATTGGCCAGCCGTTTCACCGGACTGTGGGCCTGGCGGTTGAGCCTGCCACTCAAGTTGTTGATATAGGTCGGCCGCAGGCGACGCAGCAACTCCTCGACCACTCCCTGAATAATTCGCTCTACCTGTTGCCGAATGGCCGGCTTGTGATGGGCATTGAGTTTCAGCAACTGCTTCAGCACCCCCATACTGGGAGTGATCTTTTCCAGCACCTGCGGCTGCTGCAACACCTGATGCAACCCAAAGCGCTCGACCGCATCGGACTGCAGCCTGTCGTTGACCGAACGGGGAAACAGGGTCTCCGCCGCCTCCAGCCAGTTGGTCACTGCCAACTCGCTTTCCCCCAAGCCAGCGCTTACCTTGAAGCCACGCTGCAGCTGGCCCTCCTGATAGAGCTGCTGCAACACCTCATCCTGTTGCTGTTGCCGGGAGCTGAGACGGGTATCAAGCGCGTTGGCATAGCGCCCCAACACCAGACGCCAGCGTTGCTTCAGTTGCTCATCCATTGACTCAATCCTTGTTGCTCCAGGTCACTGCGCAGCTGCCGCTCCAGCGCCAGCCCCTGTTGAAAGTCCTGCTCAGATATCCCGTATTGCAACCAATTCAGGCCATTATCCCACTGATTCAGCTGCAGCAAACGGCGGCAGAGCTCATCCACCTCTCTGGCATCCAGCGCGCAGAACAAGCCCCTCATGGCCGGTAGCTTGTCGATAAACTGCGCCTCACTCAGCTCACTGAGCCAGTGATTCAGCATGGGCAACAGGCCATGGTCTTGCCGCAACCAGTGCGGCACCACCTTGAGCAGCGCCTCAATCACAGGAAAGGGATCGTTTTGCAGCTGCAATTGTTGCAGCAGTGGCGCCGGGTCCAACTTGTCCAGCTCGATAGCCAAGGCCTGCAGGACAAAATAGAGCACGGGTCGATGGGCGTTATGGCTTGTCAACCAGCGCAGTCTGTCACGCCAGGGAGACTCGAGCTCGTCCTGATGCAAGACAGCTACGCTCTGCAGATCCAATAGTAACTTCAGCGCCTCTTCATCGCTCAGGCGGTTGATTGCCGGTAAATGAAAGCCGACCTGATGCCACAGGGCTTTTTGGTAAGCCAGCAGCTCAATATCGGCAAACAGTGGATGATGTGCTGCCGCCAGCAAGGTCATAAAGCTATTGGCCAGTTGCTGAATGTCGCTGCATTGGCTTATCTGCTGCGCAATGGCATGGGCGCTCAGCTCTTCCGGCATCCCCAGATGCAGTGCCAACACCAGTTTTTCCACCAGTTGCTGCAAATCCTCCTGGGGCAACTCACTGAGCCGCCGTTTCACCACCAGCTCGAGACGTAGCCCCAGGCTGGATTTTTCGGCCAGTGCCACTTCCACCGCCGGAGTCCAATGATAGTTCCAATGTTCGTGGCGATGGTTGAACTTCAATTGCCGGATGACCGGCATGCCATTTTGTGGCCTGGCAAAACCGCTGCCCACAAACAGCAGCCGACACAGGAGGCGACGGCGCTCAATATGCTTGTCCGTCATGGCGTAGAGATCGAAGTGACAGCGTCCCGGTTTTTCCGTCTGCAATCTGGCCTTACGACATAGCGCCAACACCTCTTCCACCAGCGGTAAACTGGGTTGGTCGGCCGGTAACTGCCCCAGGGCATCGCCGCTGAGTACCTTTTGCCAGGGTTCGAGTGTCGATGCCGACAGCTGCTGTTTAATCAGGCAGCTGCCTAAAGAATCCAGCAGATCATAGCTGCCGGGGCGCGCCAAGCCACGCAAACTACAGAGGGCCTGCAGATGTTCAAAGCAGTTTTTCTTATAGATCAGCGGCAGTTGCGGCATCTGCTCCAAGAGGTAGAGCAACCAATCATCGGCGTTCAATTGCCGCTGCTGAAACTGCCAGCGACAAAAGGCCGGATAAGGCATACCGGCGCCGTAGCCTTTGCGGGCATCCAGCAAGGCGTCACTGAAACGGATCACAAAGCTGTCTTGCGTGTCATCGACGACGATCGCCTCGGCCTCATCGGCAAAGTTAATCAACGCCGGGGTATGAAAACCACCTGTGAGCACGGCCACTCGCTCATAGCGGCGGCGGGCCGCCTTGATATGGGCCCGCATCTGGGTTTCACGGGCCAGATCGCCCATCTCTTCCAGGCTGTCTGTGCCAAAGCAGGCACGACTGGCGGCGCAGAACAGCAATACCTGGGTAAAGAAGCTCTCGGCCGAGGCGAAATTTTGTTGTTCAAACAAACGCTGCCACAGTTCACCGGCATCCCGGCAGCCCAGTTGCTGCTGTAGGCGGCGACTGTAATCCGAGCTTAAAAAGCGGCTATCACTCCAGCGGTTGCTTGCACCGCCCTCCTGCGCCTTTTCATCCAGATCGATGAAGATCACCTCAACGCCCTGCGCCGTCGCCCAGCGCAGCGCCTGCCACTCCGGGCTGTTCTCGGCCAGAGGGTAGTAGCTGCCACTCTGATAGATGGCAATAGGCGGCACCACAGTATCGCGCTGCAGCAGCGACAGATGGCGGATAAAACTGCCGGGGGCTTCTATTAACACAGCCTGGGGCTGCCGGCGCTGCAACTGCTCCAGCGCCATGGCGGCGCAGGCGGGGCTGTGATGCCGCAGCGGCAACCAGCACACCCCGGGATCGGCCGCGGCGGCCTTGAGCAGTTCGCCAAACTCCTCTCTAAGGAGCATCACCTCATCCACAGCGCTTTTCCTGCCTGGAAGAAGGCTTGCCAGCCCTGGCGTTCACGGGCGACCACATCCATGTAATGAGCCAGCTTCTTCACATCGTCGGCCTTGTCCTTGATTAGCGTGCCGTGCATCTGCTGCACCAACTGGGCGGCACTCATGGGCTCTTGCCAATAGAGGCTGTGCAGGGCACAGCCATGCACTATGTTAACCGCCTCGGCCGTGGACAGAGTGGCATCCATCGCCTGTGGGCCGACTGTGCTGCGAAGGTCGTGAAATACCCGCACCAGCAAGTCCACCAGCGCTTCATCCAACTGCACCTGTTGGCCGCTGTCCGCCAGACGTTGGCTCACCTGAGCCAAAATCAGCTGGCGCTCCAGCAGAGGATCGCTGAGCACAGGCACTGTCTCGAAGTTGAAACGGCGCTTGAGCGCGCTGGACATCTCGTTGACCCCACGGTCCAGCAGGTTGGCGGTGGCTATCAGGTTGAAGCCGGGCTTGGCCTGAATCGAGACGCCCAGCTCGGGGATACTGAGGCTTTTTTCCGACATCAGCGAGATCAGCACATCCTGCACCTCCTGCGGGCAGCGGGTGATCTCTTCGATACGCACCAGCTTGCCCTGCTCCATCGCCTGATAGACGGGGCTTTTCAGTAAAGCCTCCAGACTGGGGCCACCGGACAGCAACAGGGCAAAGTTCCAGCTGTACTTGAGCTGCTCTTCCGTAGTGCCAGCTGTGCCCTGAATGAGATACTCACTGCTGCCGCTGATGGCGGCGCTCAATAGCTCAGAAAGCATTGACTTGGCGGTACCGGGTTCACCGACCAACATCAGGCCGTTGTTGCCCATCAGGCTGACAATGGCCCGCTCCACCAGGGCATCTTCCCCGTAGTATTTGCGGCTGATATCAAGCGCCGCATCGCCGCAGATAAAACGTCGCACCGCTCCGGCCGACATGACCCAACCCGGCGGAATAACCCCCTTGTCGGCCGCTATCAAGCGTTGCAATTCATCCTGATAACGCTGCTCGGCATGAGCCCGAATGACTTGTTCCATCCTGTTTGCTTCTCCTTATTGGCTGCCACCAGTAAGGAAGCAGCCTAATCCATCCGTTATCGACCTTTACCAGGGCAGTTTCGATTCCCAGTCCAATTCTGCCACGCACTTGTCGCCGACTTCACGATAGTCAACGGCGATGGCATTGAGCAGGTTGACCGGCACCTCGGCCAACGGCAGTTTACGGTAGCGGGCATAGCGGCCGCGGGGGTTAGTCCGCTCCATGACCCTGATGTCATAGATGGCGGCGGCCTCGTTTTCTTCCGGCACGCAGTTACCGCTGAAGCCGAACTCCACTCTCAGTCCCAGGGTATCGAAACGCTTGAAGTAGTGATCAAAGAAACCGCCATCTTCCGCTTCGCCGCGCTGATAACCTTTCTTGGTCAACAGGCCTCGCAGGGTATAGCAGTCGGTCATCCGGCCGCGCAGGTCATTGAGAGCCTCCTGACCTTCAGTTAGCGTCACTTCGGCACTTCGCAGTTGTTCGAACAGCGGCTTGACCTTGTAATCCTTGAGATGTGAACGCCAGGCATCCAGCGCTGCCGCCGGTAACAGGTTACCGCTCACCAGGCGTATGCTCGCCGCAGCGGGCAGTTGCAGCTCTTCATCATCAATATCGATAAAGGCGCCGTCTTCCGTGGGTCTGAAGGTTTGCCATTGACCATCAATCTCCACCTGCCAGAGGGTGCGCTGCAACAGGCGATACATGACCGGATGCTGATGCAGGTATTGCTGCCAGTCCGCGGCGAGCCAATGCCGCTCTGTGACCATGGCCTCATACAATCTGGCACTTTGCTGTTCGACCACCTGCTTGAGTTCTTTCTTGCAGTTGCTGAACCATTTTTTCACTTCGGCAATATCGCCTTCGTTGTCCGTCTGCCGAGGTTGCGGCAGGCTCTTGAGCAGCTTGCCCTCTTCGTTGAGCAATCTCAGCTTGAGGTCGTCCCCGAGTGCCAGCGCCAAAGTACGGCTGCCGAATTCAAACGGGCTGGGCTGGGTCAGATGTTCGAGCCCGGCCGTCTGCACAGTGCGATCCGCCAGCTCATCCTGAGTCCAGCCGTTACGGGCCGCAATTTGACTGACTTGCGCCCGTGCCAGCTCCTGCACCGAGTTGGTACGATAACGCCGCGAAATACTCAGCAGAAACTGAATCGCCACAGGATCGTCCGAGTTGGCCAAGGCCTGCAACATGGCCTCTATCTGTGCCCGCCGCTCATAGCGCTTCTTCATAAAGGGTTGGATCATGCCCAGCAGGGTTTGCGCATCGCCGCCAGCGATCAGGGCCAACATCCCCTTGTCTTTGATGGCCGAGCCCAAGAGCTCATTCTTTTTCTCGGCAAAACAGGTTTGAAACGCATCCTCAAGGGTCTTGTGTTGATACTCTTTACCCCAGTCATACCGGGCCCATTGCTGGAAAATTTGCAACTGTTGATGTTGGTGAGCGTTGGCGTATGCCAGCGCCTCATCATCCGAAGGACCACTGGTATCCTGGGCGATAAATGCCGACAGAATAAAATGCCCCAGACGCTGACGGCTTTCGCTATCCAGCAGCGACAGATAGTGACTCAGCAATGGGTTGCCCTGAGGCTGCTTGAGCTTCACCGCCAAGACTACCCACCAGAACACAAGTTCGGGCTCGACCGCGTTGCCATCTTCAAAACGGCATGCGGGCAGCGATTCACGCGGGAACCAATCCATCGACTTGGGTGGCGCCTTTTTAAGGCCGGCCTTGGCTTCGGCCAGCAGCGCTTCCTTGCCGAGAAACTGGCTGATATCGGCGCCGGTTTGCAACAAGGCTTCCAGCAGCACCACCCGGGTTGGCATATCTTTCTCTTTATTCAGCGCCTGACTCAATGCCTCCTGCGCCGAAGCCGCCTTGAGGCGACCCAGCCAAGTGGCGGCCAGTACCCGGTTATCCTTGCTGCCGGAGGCCAGTTCGGGAGTGATAAGGCTGATATCGGCGCCGTGGCGTTCGGCGCAGTACTGAGCCGCCGCCTGTATGGCTTTGCGACCATGGAAGGCATGTTCATGAACCTTTCTTTGCCAGTGCTGCGGCAGCTTGGGAAATTCGGCCAGAATCGCCAAGGTCTGTATCAATACCTGATTGGCATCGTGTCGATAGGTGCCATTGAGCACCCGGCCATTGAGGCCATGCTCTATATAGTCGGGGTTTTCGGCAAAGAAGGGCCAGATCAGCAGTTGTTCACAGGCGGCAGGCAACCAGTCATCTTCGCGGCCTTCGTAACCAAACAGGGCTTCAACCAAGGCCGCGGCGGGTTGATTCTCTTGGTTGCACAGGCTCAAGAGTTGCCGTAAATCCGTCATTCCCTGCAGACTTTTCAGAATATGTTCCTGCCCCAGCATACGTTCCCAGGAATGGCAGGAGAGCTCATGACGTTCCATCCGCAAAATAAGCCGCAAACAGGCTTTGGGGTGCTCGTCGAGATCGGCGTGGCTGATCAGAGAATAAAACCCTGACAGAGATGATTGCCGGCCATTTTCGAGATCCATCAGCGCCGCTTGCAGCTTGGCACTACTGATCTGCTGCCACTGCTGCAGACTTTTCCGGTAGTCGGCCAAATAACTTTTTCGGTAGCTGGGGGCATCTGGGTGCTCCGCCGCAGCGATATCTTCTTCGAACTCTTTGATCTCTTTAGCCAACTGCTTTTCACACAGACCGAGCCATTCTTCAGGCACTTTGACCTTATTATCAATGGCCGCAACGGCCGGAATATCCCAGCTGAACTGCTCACTCTGTTGCTGCCGGGTAGTGTTATCCAGCATTTTCGCCAGTGCCGTTTTCACCGTGGCGGATTTCTCTTCACTGTGCCAGCGCTGCAGCAAGGGGGTCGCTTCAGGATAGCGGCCGGCCACAACCAGCCAGTGACCACGGGTAGCCGCCTTGGCACCCGGAAATTCCCGCTCCAGAAACGTCAGCAGCTCTTGTTGCGAGCTCTTTTTCAGCAGTTTCAGGGCCTCTTCACGGACAGTCGCCGAACCATCGGCGGCCAACGCCATGACCAGCGGCAGCTGCGCCTGTGACAGGGTCTGACAGGCTTTATTGAGCAAAGCACAAAAGGTTTCGCGGCCGCTGAAGTGCAACTGTTTCAACAGCTGCAGATATTCAGGATCTTCACTGAGCTTGAGCCAGTCGGTTCTCTTCCTCAGCGCGGTGCGGAATGTATCGTGATAATAAGAGTCGGAACCTTCTAGAATAAAGGCTTCCAGCTCATGGGACGGGTGCTCATATTGCGCGACCAGCGAAGCAAGATAGTCACGACTGGGCAGATCTTTGCCCGCCAAACGGCAACCGTAATACTCTTCCGCCAACTCTTTAAACAGCATCAGCACGCCATTGAGCCAGCCGCTCGAGCTGTTTTGCACGCCGTAGGTGCTTATATCTGGGTTGCAGGCATGACACACCAAGCCGAGACGGCGCATAACGGCCGCTTCATTACAGGCACCGGTTGCCACAAACCGGTTAATGGCATCACGGGCCTGAACCAAGCGTTCATCATTTTGTCCGTAACCATAGGAAACACCCGGCCGCGCCAGTGTTTCTCTGGCACTGAGCTGCTGGAGCTGCGACAGGCACGCCACAGGTTCACCGGTCAAAATATACTGACTGACGGCTTGTGCCAAACCGGTTTGCTGCTCATCGATAATCCGGCAAGCGTCTAACAGTAACTTGTCTGTATTGGGGCGAGTGAAGGCTTCAAGCTTGTTTTTTAATACGTCCAGCATCTCTCATATTCCTTGAGTCATTAGCAAATATGTCTTCCTTCCCCCAATAGCAGACATTCAGTAAACACCGGCTTAAGCCGGCGGCCGAGCCTCCTTTTCGGACGAGGAAGGGCAATTCTAACGGAAACGCAAAAACAATATCGTTTACAAAACACCCATTTACAGTTCAATGCCGCCAAGTGTGATCCAGCCTCCCCGGGATGACGCCATATTACCCATAGAGTGCGGTTGATTGGCCTTGAAACCGCCAGCGGCTTAGGCCACGCCAACAACAAAATCAGCGATATCCGGCAAGGAGTCATGGTCAATGTCTCAAATCTTGTTTGAAAAACATGCTGGCTGGAGATTGCAAACAAAAGTTACTAATGGTAACTTTGCACTTGTTACTATAAGTAACTTAGTCAACCAAGCGTTAGTGGCTGTCGTTTCATGGATATCTGTTTCAAGGGTATCCGTTTCGAGGCCGTCCGTTTCGAGGACAGGCAAAGCAGCCGACCGGCACAGCTTGGTATTTTTGCCGTTGCGCTTAAGCCGTAAACGGCCAATAACAGCAACAGGAGTTTTAGTGTGGAAAGGTTAACCAAGTGCACTCTGGACAATGCCGATGAACTGGCCAAACCCATATTGCAGGAGATCAAGGCTCGCTACGGAGTGATCCCCAACTTCTATTCAGCCCTGGGCATAGATGGCGCGGTCATGAAGGGCTATCTGGAGTTTGAGGCCAATCTGGAAGAGCACAGTTTGCTGAGCCTGGCCCAGCGGGAGATGATCTCCCTGGCGGTTGCCAACTATAACGGCTGCGAATACTGTGTCAGCGGCCATAGCTTTTCCGGAAAACGTGCCGGACTCAGCCCCGACGCCTGCATCAAGGCGCAGCAAGGCAAGGCCGATAACAGCGAAGATCAACTGCTGCTGGATGTTGCCCTGGCACTGCTGCAACACAGAGGCAAACTGCCGGACTCATTGCTAACGGCCTGTTTGGATGCCGGGTTCAGTGAGGCCAAGGTGATGCAAGTCTGCGCCTGGAGTGGTCTGAATAACTTCAGCAACTGGGTTAACAACACAGTGCAGCCAAAAATCGACTTTCCAAAGGTTCCACTGCAACCCTATACTGAGTAACAAAAGAGAAGCGACAATGCTATGCATTGCCGCTTTTTCAATTTAAATTCAATCAGCTATCTGTGGGGGATACGTGAAGAAGAGAATGCTCAAAGATCAGCGCCGGGAACAGTTGCTCGAAGTTGCCTGTGAGATTGTCCGCGAAGCCGGTACCGATGCGCTGACCTTGAACACCCTGGCTCAAAGAGCCGGAGTAACCAAGCCTTTGACCTATCGTCACTTCGCCACCCGACAAGGATTGTTGGCACAGATGTACCGCCACTACGACAGTCAATTTGTCGAGGCGGTGAAACAAGCCGAAGCGGAGCAAAAAACCTCGCTGGCAGAGCTTTGCACTTTGGTCTGCTGCGCCTATCTGGACTGCGCCGTACGCTGCGGCCCCGAGTATGAGGCGATAGTTGCGGCGCTGCGCGGCTATCCTGAGTATCAGAACATCACTACAGATATTCGCGACTTCTTCACCGATTTCTACAGCGAACTCTTTGCCGATTACATCCAGTTGCCGGCGCCACAAAGTAAACTGCTGTACTGGGCCATCCATGGTGCCATCAATGAAGTCGCCAATGCCGTGGCCTGCGGCCATGCCACACCACAAGAAACAATAACCAGGCTAAGCCAATTACTGCAACGCATGCTCGGCGCCGACGATTGCTGATTCAGGCAAACCTGCATTCAAGCGTTATCTCTGCCCCCTGAGTGCGCCGGCTCAACCAACATCTGAGCCGCTGCTGCGCCAAGGGCGATGCACTGTCCAACCCTGGCTCCAGGTAGACCACCGCAGTCAACACGTTTTGCTTCTCATCCAAACGCCACAGGTGCATCGACTCGACTCTGACCACTTCAGGTCTGGCGGCCAACTGCTCCTGCAACAGTTCCGGGGCCAAGTCAGCCGGAGCCTGCTGCATCAGAATACGCCCGGACTCCGCCAATAGCAGTGCGCCATGGTGGATCACGTAAACAGAGATCAATACAGTGACCAAGAGATCGACCCAATACCATTGGTAAAGGATAATCAGCCCGCTGGCTACCAACACAGCCACTGATGCCATGGCATCCGATACATTATAAACAAAGGCTGCGCGGATATTCATCTTGTCCTTGGCCCCGACACCATAAGTCAACATAGCAGTGCCAATATAGATAATCAAAGCCAGGGCAGCCAGCCAAAACATCAGCAAACCGTCCACAGCCTGCTGACTCCATTGCGGGTTCCAGAAACGCTGCAGAGCCTCATAGACAAGGTACACACCTACCAACGATAAGATTGCCGCATTGATAAAGGTGCCCAGCACTTCGGCGCGTTTATAGCCGTAGCTCATCCCTGGGTGACTGGTTTTCCGACTTAATTTACGGGCAATTAAAGCTATCAAGATTGCTATGGCATCACCGAAGTTATGCAGAGCATCGGCAATCAATGACAAACTACCAGCCCAAATACCACCAAACAACTGCGCCAGAGTGAGTAACATATTGATGATCACCGCCAATCCCAGACGACCGCCATGATCCGGGTTATCTTGGTGGAAGTGCCCCGTATTCTCCAACGCCAGTGCCTGCCATTCTTGAGAAGATTTTTGCATAGCATGTTTCCCTATAAAAGGGGGCATCCCTGCCCAGGCCTACCGCAAAGCGGCAGGCCTTAGACGCAGGCCAGGTAGGCAGTCCGGCCATAACCCAAAGCGGCTCTCATCTTCCACTTTAGGGCGTCACGCTCCAATCTGTACAATGCTTCTCTATCGGAGTAAATCAGCTGTTATTCCAAGGTTTCCAGCTCCTTGTCGCTCTTGAGGTACAGGGCTCGATACAGGGTTGGCAATACCAAGAGAGTCAATGCGGTTGAGCTCAGCAGGCCGCCTATCACCACCACGGCCAGCGGCTTTTGGATCTCACTGCCGGCACCGGTTGACATCAAAATGGGGATCAGCCCCAGCGCCGAAGTCAGTGCCGTCATCAACACAGGGCGCAGTCGGCCGACCGTGCCTTCAAACACCGCCTGTTCCAACGACTCGCCGCTGTTGCGCCTCTGGTTGATTGAATCCACCAGCACCACCCCATTGAGCACCGCCACCCCAAACAGAGTGATAAAGCCGATGGAGCTGGGCACAGATAGATAGGTACCGCTGAGCCAGAGCGCCAACACGCCGCCAATCAACGCCAGTGGCACATTGGCCATGATCAGCGCCACCTGCTTGATGGAGCCAAAGGAGAAGTAAAGCAGCAAGGCGATCAGTGCCACAGAGATGGGCACCACCATACTCAGCCTTTGTTGGGCCCGCTGCTGGTTCTCATATTGGCCGCCCACCATCACGGTATAGCCCGGCGGCAGTTGGGCTTCGGGCACCAGGTTGTAGATATCCTGCACCACGGAACCCATATCCCGGCCGGAGACGTTGGCCTGCACCACGACTCGACGCTGCACATCGTCACGGCGGATATTGGGCGGCGCCATCTCTATGCTGACATCGGCCACTTCGCCCAAACGCACCTGCGCCCCATTGGCAGCTACCAGACGCAGATCGGCTATCGCATCCGGGCTCTGGCGGAAACGGCTGGCCAGACGCAGGTTGATATCGTAACGGGCGTTGCCGTCGATCACCTGACCGGCACTGCTGCCGCCTATGCCTGTGCTCACCAGCGACATCACCTCATCGACACTGATGCCGTAACGTCCCAGCATCGCGTTGTTGGGCCGCACCACCAATTGCGCCTCGCCGGTGATCTGCTCAAGAGACACATCCACGGCGCCGGGCACCTGGGCCACCAATTTCGACAGTTGCTCACCTTTTTCCGCCAGCACATCGAGATCCGGGCCAAACAGCTTGATGGCCAACTGCGCCTTAACCCCGGACAGGAGTTCATCGACCCGGGTCGCGATCGGCTGGGAAAAGGTCAGCAACAATCCGGGGAAGACACTGAGTTTCTGCTCCATCAAGCGTTGCAGTTCGGCGCGGTTTTCGGCCGAAGTCCACTCATCCAAAGGTTTGAGACCGATATAGATTTCAATATTACTCACCGGCTCAGGGTCACCGCCCAGCTCAGGTGCCCCTATGCGTGACAGGGCATACTCCACCTCAGGGAACTCCAGCAGCAGGGCCTCAAGTTTGGGCGCCACATCCAGAGAGGTCTCCAGGCTCGCGGTGGGTGCCAGAGTGACCCGCAAGTTGATGGTGCCCTCTTCCAGTTCAGGTACAAATTCCGTACCCAACCTTGGCAACAGCGACAGGCTCATGCCCAGCATGACTACCGCCACCAGCCCCACCTTGCCAGGCGAGGTCAACACCTTTTGCAGCAGCGGGCGGTAGACCCGCTCAAGCGGTGCCAATACTGGGCTTTGCCGGAAAGTCACCCCCTTGCGGAACAGATAAACGGCCAGTGCCGGCACCACCAGCAATGCCACCAGCAGCGCCGAGATCATCGCAAGAATGATACTCACCGCCATCGGCTGAAACAGCTTGCCTTCGACCCCTTGCAGGGCAAACAGTGGCGCAAACACCACTATGATGATCGCCGTGGCAAAGAACACCGGGCTGCACACCTCTTTGGCGGCCTGCCATACCCGCATGGCAATCGAGCCTCTGTATTGGTCTTCTTCGCCATGATAAGGGTCTTCCTCGCCATCGCTGCGCTGCCGCGCCTGGTCTTGGTGGCGCCTATCCGGTTCACTCAGATGTTTGAAGATGTTCTCCACCATCACCACAGAACCATCCACCAGCATACCTATGGCGATCGCCAAACCACCGAGCGACATCAGGTTGGCCGACATTCCCAGATAGCTCATCACCAGCAATGCCAACAAAATGGAGACTGGAATTGACAGCAATACCAGCAAGGTGGCCCGTACGTTGACCAGGAACAGTGCCAGGATCACCACGATAAACACAAAGGCCAATAACAGGGCATCACGCACTGTGGTCACCGCCTTGGTTACCAAGTCAGCCTGATCGTAGAACACCTCGAAGGTCACCCCCTCTGGCAGCGCCTGGCTGATCAACTGTTCGCGCTCGGCGATATCATCGATAGTCGCCTTGGTGTTGGCGCCCATTCTTTTGAGCACCACCCCGGCAACCACTTCGCCCAAAGCCTTGGCTTCACCATTGTCGTCCCGACGGGTCATGGTGACGGCGCCGACCCGGATTTCACTGCCAAAGCCCACTTCCGCCAAGTCAGCAACTGTGACCGGCGTGCCCTGGTATTCGCTCACCGGAATGCGGCCTATGGCGTCCAGCCCGGCCTGACCCGCAGGCAACAAACCATAACCACGCACCACGAGTTGCTCCTGACCGTTGGGCATAAACCAGCCGCCGGCATTGCGGTTGTTGGCATTCAGCGCCTGCTCCAGCTGTGACATAGACAAACCGTAAGCCAGCAGCCTATTGGGATCGACCCTGACCTGATACTGACGCACTTCGCCACCGAAAGAGAGCACATCGGTCACGCCACCAACCGGCATCAGCAACAGCTTCACCAGATAATCGTTGAGACTACGCAGCTCATCGGCGCCGATATTACTGTCCGGTTCGGCTCGCAGAATGTACTGATAAATCTGCCCAAGACCCGAGGTGTTGGGGCCGATTTCCGGCACCCCGACTCCATCCGGGATCATCTCCTTGGCGGTGGCCAGCTGTTCAAACACCTGCTGACGAGCAAAGTAGATATCTGTGCCTTCCTCAAACACCACAGTCACTATGGAAAGTCCGGTGCGGGAGAGTGAACGAACTTCTGTCACCGCAGGCAGTGAGTACATGCTGGACTCCACCGGATAAGAGATGAGTTTTTCCACCTCTTCGGCCGCCAGTCCCTCGGCTTCGGTATTGACAGTGACTTGCACATTGGTCACATCGGGAAAGGCATCCAGATTAAGCTTTGGCAGGGCAAACACCCCCACCACCAAAACAACAATCAAGGCCAGCAACACCAGAAAGCGGTTGCGGATAGCCCAATCTATTAACGATTGCAGCATAGTGCTTTCCTCAATGGTTGTGGATGTCGAAGCCAGACTTGGCCAGCTCGGATGCCAGGAAGAAGGCTCCGGCGGTAACAACCCGAGTTCCAGGCTCTATGCCGGATACCAGGTTCATGCCGCGTTCACTGGCCAGCAGTTGCACCTCTTTGGCCTCGAAACCGTCATCATCTTCGATAAACACCTGCCAGTCGCCATCGCCACTCCGGCTCAATGCCGCATCCGGCAACATCACACCTTCACCGCGGGGATCGGGCAAAAACAGTTCGGCAAACTGACCTGCATGCCAACGCACCTGAGTGTTATCCAACCGCGCCAGCACCCGCTCGGTACGGGTCACACTGGACAACTCATGGGAGCGGCCTATCACGCTGGCACTGACACTGCGATCGCCAATCCGCACCAGAGTCTCACTACCTTCACCCAAGCCTTCGGCCTGCGCAGGAGTCAGCTCGGCGGCCACCCACAGCGAGCGCTCATCGGTCAGCTGCAACAGTTGGCTACCGGCGCCGAGCAACTGCCCAAGGCGCGCCTCATCCTGCTGCACCCGGCCATCTATGGGCGCCAACAGCTGATACTGGCCTATCTCCTGGGGCCGGCTTTCCAGCGCCTTTATCTGTTGATCCGTCATCTGCAATGACTTGAGAATGGCGCGTTTCAGACTGGCATCGACCTGAGTCTGCAACCTGCGACTGGCACTGACGGCGCTCTCACTCATGCGGCTAACCCGGCTCCACTCGGCAGCGGCATTGATATAATCAGCCTGAGCCTGGGCCACCGCGGCACCACCCAAGGTCAGCAAAGGATCCCCCGCCTTTACCTCTTGCCCCGGCACCACATGCCGTTCCAACACCCGTACTTCCAGCTGCGGCGTCAGCACCACAGTACGCTCGCGATCCACCAGTAAGGTGGCGTTGGCAACAGCATTGAGGCTAAAGCCACCGACGCTGACCTCTTGGATCTGAATGCCAGCCAGTTGGCGTTGTTCACTTGAGAGCTGCAGCGCCTGATGCTCATCTTCATGTCCATCTTCGGCGGCGACAGTCAAAGGGCTGGACAGCCCCAACATCAGCGCCAGTAAAGCGGCCTGTAGCCGTGGGTATTGTAAAGTCTTGTTCATTGTCCGGTACCTTAGTGTGTATGGGGCTATCATTGGGCATTCTCCTGGGATACGGCTATTTTCGGCAGTGCGCCGGGCAGTTGCCCCGAAGCGCCCATCCACTCGAGCCAACTTTGATAGAGGGCGGCTTCCAGTTCGAGACCGGCCTGAAAACTGCTGGCCAATTGCCGCCGACTGGTCAAATAGTCGCTGGTGCTAAGATCGCCGCTGCGCCAGCGTTGCCCCAAAAGCTCGGCCGCCTTGCGACCGGCCACCAAAGCCTGCTGTTGCCAGTCAAGCCAGCTCTGTTTTAATCTGGGTAAGCTGTAGCTAAACTGCTGTTGCTGTTGTTTAAGTGCCATCTCAATGCTTTGGAACTGGGCGCTGGCGGCGGTAACCGCCTCCATAGCCGCCTTGATCGACTCGCTGTAGTCGTTACGCAGTTGCAGTGGCACAGATACCCCAATCCCCAACTTGTTATCTGAACCTTCTCTCTCGGCACTAAGGCTGATATTGGGGTCAGCCGCTGCTTGAGCCTTGGCTTGATTGACTTGCAGCCGCGCCAACTCAAGTTGCAACCCGGCACTATTCAGTGCCGGCACGGGCGCCTCGGTCGCGGGCAACTCTAGCCGGTCGGCGAAGCTGCCAAAGGGCAGCTCTGCCCGGCCAAAACGCGCCAGAATACGGGTATCGGCATCCAGCAACGCTTTCTGGGCCAAAGCCAGATCACTGATGGCACTGGCCTGTTCCAACTCCATCAGATTCAATTCTGCCTGGGACAAATCACCGACTTCGGCTCTTTGCCTGGCTATCTGCAACTGCTGCTCACCATAATTATTCTGAGCCCGCACAAACATCAGCTTCTTCTTGGCCAGACTCTGATCGACCAGGGCCTGCAATACCTCGGCATACAAGCGGGAACGTTCAATAGCGATATCACTCTTCAGCAACATCAACTGTGTGAGCGCCAATGCACTGGCTGCGGCGCGCTTATCACCCCAGTCAATGGTTTGGCTGAGAGACAGGTTGTATGTGTCATCTTCCGGTGCATTTTGATAACTCAAGCCCAACTCGGGGTTGTAGATGGCGCGATCGGCGCCCTTTGCCAGATATTGGGCCTCACGGAGTCTGGCTTCCTGCGCCTGAAACTCGGGTAAAGTCGTCATCTGCCGCATCAGCTGCTCAAGCCAAGCCAATGACACTTCGGACTCGGTGCCACCAACAAGATAGGAAGTATCCGGCTTCTCGGCGGCAAACGCCGGTTGCGAGACTAGTGTTCCCAGCCCAAATAGACTCATGGAGACTATAAATTTCAACATAAACTTTCCTTGGGAAAGACCTATATGGCCACGATGAAATCGTGTGACCAAAGGTTAAACCTTAGAGTTAAATCTAAAGTCAATGGTTAACGTTTTGTGTGTTGAGTCGAATACTGATCAGAATGCTGCGGCTATATCAGCCAAAGCGCATGAGATGATTCAAGCTGTTGAAATAAAGCGGTTAAAGGCTCTGACTACAGACAGCTCAAGACAAGCGCCATGGAATACAGGCAAACCATGCCTGGGCACCACAAACACTGAAATCAGTTAATCAAGCTATTGGGGGGCGGTAATCTGGGGTGGAGAAATAGGGTTGGAAAGCGGGCTCCATACTCTGGGGCCTTGCGTGCATCAAGGGAGTCAGGCTCTGAGCCAGAGTCACCGGCAAAGACAGGTGACCACCATGACATTGACAGTCGAGGCAGAGATCAAACTGTTGGGACTCAGTATGAGAATGCAGATGACTGTGAGTCACTCGGGAAACCTCCATCCCGGATGAAGTCTCTGACTCACAGGTACAATCGATGCACTGGCTGATCACTGTGACTTCGGTGACAAACTTGAGATGAGGATGGTTACTCTCTTCCTCGGCCGGATTGCCCAGATGCAACTGATGCGCGCCAAGATTAGCGGCGCAAAATTGCAGCACCACCAAGGCGATAAGCATATGAGTCAGTTTGCGGACAAATACAGTCAAGGATAATTCCGGTTAAGGGTAAAAATGGCCCGTGCCCAAATAGACCTACAGGCCAAGATAAAGTTCAGTTAGTTAAACACACAATGTTTGGCGTAATCGGCCGCTTCATTGGCGCTCCAATCACCCTTGGGCTTTTCATCCATCTGCTTACACCAAGCTTCGCTGCCCACTTCAGGGGCACAAGCACTCAATCCGGCGGCAAAAGCCAGCGCCAAAGATGCAGCAAAAATTTTGGATAATGACATCGAAATTTCCTTATCTGAGTTACTTAATCGCCACAGAATAGCAGAATAACCGGCTTTACCCTATAGGCGGTTTTGACAACTAGCAGGCCGAACGTTTGGCTATCCAACGAATAGCCTCGTCTTTATGTTCCAGCGGATACCAAGCCAGTTCAGCGCTGACAAAGGGCCCCAGCAGACGCACCGCATTGCCGACCCAATCCGGGCCACCGACAAACACCAAGGCATCAAATGGAGGCAGTTGCACTTCACCGGCTCCCGAGAGGGAGGCCATCTCCCAGCCTTCCAACAATACATCTGCCTCTATATAAAGACAGACCTGGCCCCACTCCTGGCGGTAACTCTTGATGGCGGGACGCAGATATGTGCGGTAATCCTCGGCAGTGATACGGCCACTGGCAAACAAGCTGATCACGCCTTTGGCAATATCCGGAATTTGACACAACATAAGCAAAGCTCCATTGAACCTTCGATACCGGCTTATGGCACGGTATCTGATGACTATGGGTTATCCCGTACAGGAAGTTTAGTCTTACAAGACTCTCCGCACTATGGAGGAAGTAAACGCTTCCATGGGATGGTAATATAGCGACTGCCTCAAAAAACAATTATTTTGCCATGATAAAGATCTCAAACCGTGTCCAAGTTTCAGAAAATGAAATCGAATGGCAATTTGTCCGTTCCAGTGGTGCCGGAGGCCAGCACCTGAATAAGGTCTCCACGGCGGCGCAACTCATCTTCGACATCAAGGCCTCATCGCTGCCGGACTTCTACAAGGAAAAGCTGTTGACCAAGACAGATCACCGCATTACTCAAAGCGGCAAGATCATTATCAAATGCCAACAGAGCCGCAGCCAGGACGCCAACCGCCAGACAGCCTTACAACAGTTTATCGAACTGGTTGCTTCGGTCGGCGAAGTAACCAAGAAACGTATTCCCACCAAGGCCACCCGCGCCAGCCAAAGGCGCCGGGTCGACAGCAAAAAGCAACGCGGTGAAGTGAAATTGCTGCGGCAGAATAAGATCCGCTTCTGATAAGACCAGTCTTGCCGCCGGAATAGACAATAATTGCTGGCAACTGAAAGGAATGTGCAGCGATTGTGCGGCTATTGGTCGACAAATTCGACAGCTTTTGCTGAAATCAGGGAGGCACAAATTCAGGTGCGAACTCTCCCTTAAGGCAAGGAAAACAATATGAGCAGTCAGGCAAAAATACTCTTGGTGAATGGCCCCAATCTCAACCTGCTTGGTCGCAGAGAGCCGGAACATTACGGCCAGCGGACGCTGGAGCAACTGGTGCAGGGATTGCAGGACAAGGCGCTTGCCGCCGGAGTAAAACTGGAGCATATTCAGTCCAATGCCGAATACCAGCTCATAGAAGCTATCCACAACACAGATGCCGGTTTTGTGATCATCAACCCGGCCGCCTTTACCCACACCAGCGTGGCACTCAGAGATGCCCTGCTGGGGGTCGCCATTCCTTTCATTGAAGTGCACCTTTCCAATGTGCATGCCAGGGAGCCGTTTCGCCATCATTCCTTCTTTTCCGACAAGGCCAAAGGAGTGATAGTGGGACTGGGGCCAAAGGGTTATGAATTTGCCCTGGAAGCCGCCATAGAGGCGCTCAAACAAGGCTGAGCAAAGGAAGGTCCTGTCACCCTTTAGTACTGAGAATGACGATGGACATACGTAAAATCAAAAAACTGATCGAATTGGTGCAGGAATCCGGCATCAATGAGCTGGAAATAACTGAAGGCCAGGAAGCCGTGCGTATCCGCCGTTTTGGCCCACAACAACCCCAAGCCTGTTTCAGTATTGGTAATGACAGCGTGCAAGTGTTGGCGCCTGTCGCCGGCACCTTTTTACGCAGCGCCGGCGACCATGGCGTCCCCTTGGTGGAATTGGGCACAGAAGTTGAGCCGGGCACAGTACTGGGCTATGTGCAAACCATGAAATCCCTCAATCCGGTCAAGGCAGAACAGAGCGGCACGGTGAAAGCCATACTGGCAGAAAACGGTGAAGCGGTAGGGCTACAGCAAACCCTGTTTGTGCTCGATTAAACTCTCAGTTTAACTTCACCCCATATTGCGACTGAGTTGGCGTCGCTGCGTATATAAGGACTCCAACTGAGAGCTGATCTCCAACAATTGCTGCCGCTGCAGTTGCTGAGATTCGCTCAAGGCCCCGACGGACAGCTCGGCTGCCAACTTGGGGGCCAAATGCAGTATCTGCTGCTCGGCCTGAGTGATTGATTCTTGCTGTACTTCCTTGATAAACAAGAGCCTGAAACAATCAAAAAATACAGATAACAGTAGACCATCATCTATCTGTGTTTGGCTAAAGCGGGGATCATCGGGCCGATAACTGATGGCCGCTACCAGGTTACACAGGGTGGTCAAAGAGGTAGCCCCACCGGATAACTCGCAAACCGCAGGACGGGTTGCCAGGGCCTTAGCCAAATGCTCTGCAAATTCGGCCTTCTGCCACTGAGCTCCCAAAGCATGAATAACACTCACCCCAGACTCCTCTTACCGAAACAATCTTGCAGGCATAGGTATGAGATTAAAATCCTCTGTCAGCTGCAGCAAAAAATCCCTGGCCAGCAATGCAACTGCAAAATAAAACTCAGTTTGTGCATGCTCGGCAGCCAACTCAAGGCAGCGCTCCGCCCAAGGAAGAAGATGCTGTTGCAGTAATACCTGAGTAAAACGCACTAATCTCTGGTTATCCGGCTCTGCTGCCAAGCGTCCAAAACTGGCATCCAACACGCTAAAGAACAGGCCGATATGATCGACCGGATCCCTTGCCGGTAGCTGCAAACTGACATCATGAACCTGATAAAAATCCATCAACGCCAGAGTGCTTCTGTCATTCAACACTTGTTCTTCACCCAAATAAACAGAACCATAAGGTACAGCTTTAGGCTCACCGGGACCGAAAAACAGTTGTCCATAGTCAAGTTGCAGATCCAGAAATTGAGTCTCGTCCCATTGCTGCAAATAGTTAGCCAGTGCTTCCCTACCGATCCTGTTACCGTCTCGAGCAGCCAGCTCAGGCCAAGTCTCGGCAACTTGATTGACCTTTAATTCGGTGATCAACTCAGGTTTAGGGTAGCCGTAAAGCAGATGATGCAGAAGACGTGCTATCCCTTGATATTGAATGAAATCTATATTAGACAAAGACTTAGACATCTTATCTCCTAATGGACAAAAACAGGCGCCCACGGGCGCCTGTTTTCCAGTTACACCTCAGTAGGGTTAAGCACCTTGCCGGCACCACTTCCCGCGGGTTGACCATGGCGGTTTGCCTTGATGATCAGGTTAGGGGAAGTTATCGATTCACTGGGCAAGGGGGCGATATGACCATCACCGTCACCATACTTGGCGCGCAAGTTGTCCATGGTATCAAAGTCCAGCGCTCGCATTGGGCAGGACTCAACACAGACAGGTTGGCGCCCTTCAGCCAAGCGTTCGTGACAACCATCGCATTTGGTCATCACTTTACGCTCTCTATCTATCTGTGGTGCGTCGTACGGACAAGCTCTGGCACAGCTTTCACAGCCAATACACAGAGACTCTTCGACATGCACCAAACCATCTTCACGACGCTTGTGCATAGCACCGGTTGGACAGGCTTTGACGCACACAGGTTCGCTGCAATGGTTACAGCCAATGGACATATAATAAGCAAATACATCCTGACTATAAGTCTGGGTATTGGGATCCACAGACCAGCTACCACCACAATATTCATAAACCCGGCGCCAGGTGACGCCTTTCAGGCTGGGGACGCCATTGGCCAAAGGTTTATTATTGGCGCGCAGCAAATCACCCTGACGGTCTTTGCAAGATACATGACAGGCCTTGCAACCAGTGCACTTGGTGGTATCGACATAAAAGCCGTATTGAGTAGATTGATTCATTTACAAGTGCTCCCTTACGCTTTTTTGATGAGCTGAACACGGTTGGTGTGTTGAGGATTCCCCTTGGCCACCGGGCTTGGGATATAACGGGTCAGAGTATTGATTGCCCCGCCGACATCGATCACTTTTCCGGACTGTCCAATGCGGCCATTGGCATCAGCCAGGTACCAGGCCCCTTGCCCCAATGCCACGACGCCTGGCGCCACTCGAGGAGTAACCCGAACCTTGACCTCAATAGATCCCCGCTCGTTGTACATTTCGACCACATCACCGGCAGTCAACTGATAGGCAGCCGCGTCGATGGGGTTAATCCACACAGCATCTTCCACAGCCTCACGCAACCAAGGCACGTTGTGGTAGCTGGAGTGAGTGCGCCCCTTGGTGTGATAACCTGCAAGTTGCAGCGGGAAGCCTGCATCTATGGCGTCCTGATCCTCATAACCATCCCAAGTCACCGTGTACTGAGGAATGGCTGTAATGGAGTCACCTTTTACCTTGTTCTGTTCCCAGTTTTTGGCGCGCCAAGCCAGCTCTGCAGAATAAATCTCTATCTTGCCTGAAGGCGTAGATAACGCTTTGCCACCATTGACATAGCTATCCAGAGCAACATATTTGTCGCCCATATTCTTGCGGAATACCCCTATTTTCTGGGCCTCTTTATAGCTGGCAGGGAAAGCCGGGCTGACACCTAGGTTTGCACTGGCACTCTTGGTTTTCTGATAAAGTTCTTCCAACCAATCAGCTTCGGTTTTGCCTTCAGTGAACAGCTGACCAACCCCCATTTTCTCAGCGATCATGGCTGCGGCTTCATACATGGACTTGCAATCCCACATAGGTTTTACCGCGGCTGACATGGCGGTCAAATACCCAAGCGAACCTGAGGCATATGAGTCATTCACCAAGTCATTGGACTCCAGCCAACTGGTATCGGGAAGTATGATATCGGCAAACTTAGCCCCTGGAGTCATCCAGCAATCGCAGGAAACGATAAACAAGTCTTCAGCATCACGTAAAATACGCGCTGTGTTATTGATTTCAGCGTGCTGGTTCAGCAAAGAACTATCCGAGGCACTGAACACAAAATGAATATTGCTGCCCAGTTTCTCATCGGGATCCGCAGTTCCGCGAATACCGTGAGTACGTGCAGTAAAATTCTCACCGTTTTCAATCGCTTCAGTCCAGGTAAAGAAGGAGATAGCTTCCTTAACCGGGTTGGACCCCGTGGGAATACCTGCACGTGACATGCTGCTCATATAAGGCAGTTCACCGTTGGAGGCGCCTGGCGTACCCAGCTTACCTGTCAGTACAGAAAGCATATACAGGGCACGCATGCTCTGTTCACCGTTGGCCTGGCGGTTAACCCCGGCACCGGCCACAATATAGGGAGCCTTGGCATTCATCAGATCTTCGGCCACCTGACGGATATAAGCAGCGCTGATGCCGGTAATTTTCTCGGCCCATTCAGGCGTGCGCGCGCCTTGAGCGGCAAACTTACCAACCCCCATGATGTAATCATGGTAGTTATCGCTGCTGTCCATACAGGCCGCATATTCTTGCTCTTTGGCATCACTGCTGGCAGCAAACAGTGCTTTTTGTTTCTCAATGGAGGCCGCGTCATACCCCACTGCATATTCATTGATAAAGCCAAGTGAATTGGCATCTACCCAACCTGTGCTGATCATCTCGAAAGCAACAGCTTCGGCAAACGCCGCATCGGTTCCGGGACGAATAGGCAACCACATGGACTCTTTGCCCAGCATAGAATCGGTATAGCGAGGATCAATCATCACCACTTTAAGGCCATTATTTTTCATCAAGGCCTGCAGGTAGTCGTACCCTTCACCCGATCCGGATTGACGAATTTCACTTGGGTTGTAACCAAAGCCCAGGAAAAAGTCACTGTGTTCCAGAGTTATGGTCGACGAGCCTTGAGTACTCCCTGTCCCGAAAGTATGTTTGGCCGCTTCCATCTGCTGAGCCCAAGAGTAGTTGCCGTAAGCGTTAAGGCAACCACCTACCAGGTTAAACAAGCGGTTAAAACAGGCATTGGAGGCAAAGCCATAATAGGCGCCTGAGCCATAACTGCGGAATACGGCCTTGTTACCATATTGATTAATCACCCGCTGCAAATTATCTGCGATGGTTTGAGTTGCTTCATCCCAGGTGATCGGCACAAACTTGGCTTCTCCCCTTTCCCCTACCCGTTTCATTGGTGTTTTCAGGCGATCCGGTGCATATGCACGTTGGCGCAACGAACGACCACGGGCGCAGGCACGAATTTGATGAAGACCGTAGACATCTTCTACCTCATGATCTGTCTCTACCCGGGTAATAATGCCATCACGACTGAACACTTTAATCGGACAGTTGGAGCCACAGTTAACCAAGCAGGATGACCAGTTTATCTGCTCATCACTGACAGGTGGCTTTGGCGGGACAACATTGGCGTCATCAGAGCTGGAATTACAGCCAGACACTGTTGCAGCGCAACCCAGGGCGGCACTCATTTTCAAGAAACTTCTGCGTTCCATTATATTTATCCTCACGATTTAAGTTTGCTCAAGGCAACAGGTAGCTGAAAGAGAACATCAGCTGATGGGCGTTATAGTTATGATTCAATACGCCCAAAGTAGTCAGGCCGGTGACGGCATCAATACCGACATCGCTGCCATCGGTATCGAAGTAACGCTCGTACCGGTACGACACTTTCAGAGCCATGGCATCATTCAAGTGGTAGCGGCCGTATAGCTCAACACTATGATTAAAACTGTAATAGTCATCGTACTGAGCGCTTCCAATACAGGTTTCCCCCTCGGAATCGGCAAATTGATAGTCAGCCCCCAAGGTCAGGCGGTCGTCCAGCAAGCCGCTATAGGCGATACCTGCCCCAAGGTTGATAAAGCTGTCATCGATGTCGCCATACCAAGTCGCGCTTTGGTCGCCACTCTGTTTCGATGCAATCCACTGCTGGCCAACGAAACCGTAAACACTCAGTTGCTTACTCAACTGCATTGTCAGGTTCAGGTCATAGCCATAATCGCGGGATTCAGTAAGACCAATGACTGTTTCTTGATAATCATCAAAGGCATAGTGACTGTTCAGGTCCAACGTCATCCAGCTCAGCGGTGTGTACTGCAACCCAAGTTCCATTGCGGTCCGGCGTCGATCAGCCAGGTGATACTTGCGCAGCAGGCTCTGGGTTTCGCTGGAGGTCAGTTCGGCCGCCTCATAGCGGCTGCCATCCCGCTCACCAAAACTGGCTTTCAGATCAAGCTTCAGCGGAGTAAAAAGCTGCATACCCAGCTTGGCCCACAGGTTGTGGTCACGGGTTTCTTCCCGCTCACCATAGCTGCGATCAAGCTGTTTGAAGTCGTAACCAGTCTGGAGTCGGTAACCCGGCGCCAAGCGGTAGCTGGCATTGAGTTTCAGTGCCTGACGTTCAGAATCCAGCAAAGGATTTTGCCGAATAGCGCCACTGACTGGGTTGAATTCAAGCTGCACAAATTCGGCAACAGTAGAATCATTGTCGCGCTTGCGGTAATCCAATTGTCCCCCCAGGCGCAAACGACTATTGACCAAGGTGCTGACGGCCAGATTGGCGTCCAGGGTATCTACCTGACCATCCCAGCTTTGCAGCGGATTTCCCGTCATCTGGATCAGGCCTTCATCCTGGATCATCCGTCCGGCAATTGCCCGGCCGCTGATCACCGTGTTGCTCAACCGGTACTGGCCGTTCAATGTCAGTTGATGGGCCTGATTGTCCGGTGCGGCGCTGTAGATATCACTGGCATAAGGCAGACTTAAATTGTTGATGTCATTCTTGTATTGGCTACCTTGATACGCCAATTCAGTAAACCAATTGTCGCCGCTGAGCTGTAACCCGGCCCGCAACTTGTCGTTGCTCTCATCCACCGGCAAAGCGAAGTTGACCGGCCTTGGAGTCATCAAACTGGCACTGCGGTGGCCCTGTTTTTCTTCTCTGTCATAGCGAACATAGCTGCTCAGGTCACCGATTTGGGCCAATTGACCGAAGTCATAGCGAAAGCCTATTCCAGCCTGCTGCCGCTCCAGTTCCAGATCCAGGTAACGCAGGGTATCATCGGGTTGCAGCATACCCTGGTTATGCCAAAGTCCGGTGCCAACGTTGCCGTTCTCATAACGGGTCAAGCTGCGATAATCCAGCGTCATCTGGTACTTGCCGGGGCGACCGCTTTTAAGGCTGACAAAGCCGTTATCCTGACCCAAATTATGGGCCCGCAGTTGGCTGCGATACCCGTTTTCGGTGCGGTAACCAAGTGCAGCATCGACACTGGCGACGATACCATCATGATCATCACCAAAAGCATTACCGCTGTGGATATCATCACTGTCGTTGTACCCGGCATTCACTGTAGCCTCACCGGCCAAGCCTGGCGTCAACTGACACTGCCGACATTGAAAACCGGCAGTATTGACCTTATCTGTATTGGCACGGCTAACCCCAAAATCGGCAGCCACAACAGTTCCTGAAACACCCAGTAGTGCCACAGTCAACAGATTCAAAGGAAATCTCATCTTCAACACTCCTGCTTAACGGGACAGCACACTGCCGGCTGGATGATTAGAACCATGGATTTGGCTGTGGCAGTTCAAACAACTCTTGCCGGAGCCAAAAGCGTTAATACCACTTTGAGATACAGCTCTTGAGGCATGACCATCGTCGGCATGGCATTGTTGACATAACTGGGGTACCCGGGCTTTCAACAAGGCTTCGTTCACACTGCCGTGGGCGTTGTGGCAGTTGGCGCAGTTTTCCACCACAGGAGCATGTTCCCACAATACAGGGCCACGCTTGTCGGCATGACATTCATAGCAAGTGGTATTGATACTGCTCTGTTTCAGTGCACTTTCGGTCAAGGAACCATGAGGGTTGTGGCAATCGATACAGGTCATCTGATCCCACTTGAGCGGATGGGATGAACGCTTGCTCATATCGGCCTTGGCACGGGTATGGCAGCTGGTGCAGGCCTCGTTGATCCGCAAAGGATTGAGCATGGGGTCTTCGGCGGCATGCACCTGATGGCAATCGGCGCAGGCTACCTGCTCCAGATTATGCAAACTGTTGTGCCAAGCCATCTGTTCCGTATTCTGGTGACAATCAAGGCAAACACTATTCTGACTTTCAGCTGAGAGTTTGGACTCCGGGCCGAAGCTTATCATAGGCTCCTTACCGCCACGGTTATGCTTACCCATGGGGCCATGACAAGCTTCACATTGAAGTCCAGCCATAGGTAAACGGCTATTATTCATCCCGCCATGGGTTCCTTTAAACAGCGCCATAACTTTGGGATCTTTTTTATGGCACATCAGACAGGAATCAGCGCCTTTAGGGGAATATTTCCCATCACTGAACTTTTCAGTTAATTGCTGTTCAAGCTCGGTTGCAGTTAAATTATCCCAAGGGGTAGCCTGAACCAAAGCAGTTGAAAACAATAAGACAGCGCTTAGCGCATATAGGCAAAAACTCCAGCCTTTATTGATAGATTTAATCATTCTCCGGCCTTTATTATCTATTTCACTTAAAAAGGAGACAGTTTTCTCCCAAACACAATTCTAAGGCATTCACTTTTCGAATTATCAAATGTTGCATTTCCATATCTCAAATTTGGGATGAACATATAAAACAACACAACAATATGACACAGATCACTCAAAACCACATTACAACCAATAAAAGCCAATAAATTGACCAAAGATAACATTTTGAATAACAATTAAAAAAACAAAGTCGTTAACCAAATGGGTAGATATTGAAATAATTAACGAAAAAGAATGTAACAACGAAATAGCTGCATAATAATTGCATGATTGATATGAATCACAATTTAAAAAGACTCAAAAAACATGTATTATTAAAACATAAACAACGAATATGAGAATGAAAATCATATAGGACATATATTATTTCAATTATTGATAAGTATTTTATTATTTAATAAATAACTTTATTTTCAGGATTAGGAATAAGAAAGGTTTTAACAAGTTCCATCAGCACTCTGAGTTAACTTGTCGGATGGGATAAAAAGCATGCAAATAAGAGGTATCACTCCCGTAAATATTGAACATAAGGAAGCTGTGAACAAGTCCCATGTGTGCCCTGCATCGGCTACTGGATGCAATGCGTGGCTCACTGCAATTCCCCCTGGAACCCAGGGTGTAACACTCACATCTCTAGATAACAGGCCCGACGGCAAACACTACTCAACATCAAACTCTCATTAACCAGGAAGCCTCCGAACTGAGTCACAACAGCATGACTCCTGAAGCAACAAAAAAGGCGTCCCATGGACGCCTTTTCGATTGGTTGCAGTGGCAATTACTTCTTGCCCAGCATACCGAAACGCTTGTTGAACTTGTCGATACGACCACCGGTATCAACAACTTTCTGAGTACCAGTGTAGAAAGGGTGACATGCACCGCAAACGTCCAAGTGCAGAGCTTTGCCTGCAGTAGAGTTTACTTTGATGACATTGCCACAAGTACAAGTTGCAGTGATTTCTGCGTATTCAGGATGGATACCTGGTTTCATTGGGGTTACCTCAAGTTAAGGCCATGTCGCTCTTCCAACCCGAAGTCGGACACCACATGCGGTTAATATCAAAAGTTCAGGGCGCAGAATAGTACAGTATCTGCCCAGCGCTGACAAGTAGGTGACTACATCTGCTCGAACTTTTCTTTGGCCGCGGCTTTATCCTCATAGGACTGCAGCAAGCGGCTACTGGGGCAGTGCAGCTTGGCATCACTGCGAAGGTTGCGGATATTACCGCGGCTGAAGGCCTTGGGATTGGCCTCAAAAATAGCCAGCATGGCGCCATAGACATGGGTATGGTTGTTCTCGGCATAGCGGCTGGCCACCCGCCAGAGGGTTTCCGTACCATCGAAATCCAGCATGCATCCCTGCTCACGCTTCTCAATTGGCGGCGCCTTCACCTGTGAGTCTGGCGCGGCAACGGCTTGAGAGGCCGAGGACATACCAGGACGTTGAGGCTCGGCATCGGCTTGAACGGCGACCTCTTGAACCCTTTGAGCTTGAACGGCTGACAATTTCACAGCTTCGCTTGCTCCTGTTGTGGCTTGCACTGCAGCCCGCTGTGACTCACTCGGCATCTGCTCACCAAAGACCCGGGCACGGTTGGAACGCAGCGCCACAGGCACTGAGGTATCGAACAAGGGCAAGCGTTTGAGTTCATGCCAGCGATTGATTCGGTATTCCCGCACCAGTAATTCGGCCTGCTTGTCGGTCACTTCATCTATCCCCAGCAGCAACACCATGTAACGGTTAATGGGTTGCACCATGAGTTTTTCCGCCGCACCTTGCTGCCTGACAATAAACTCCAGCCGAGTCATATCCTCACTGTCGGCCACCACATTGACCTTGAGCATGGGCAAGTGCCCAAGCTCAAACATTCTTTGATTGATACTGACATGGGCGGTTTCTGCTCTGGTAACAGACGTTAACAACATGAGTACAAGCATCAGTAAACCCGCTCTCATCCCTATCCTCTCTGTTTGATTTTAAATTACCCAGTTTAGGCTATCCGGCTTGGATTCTCTGGCTTAGGCTCTCTGGCTTAGGTTCTCTGGCTTAAGTTCTTTGGTTTGGATTCGTTAAGTCAGCAGATTCAAGCTGCGGTTTTGCGGCTTTTTGTTTCCGGGGCTGGTTCTCTCATTCTAGCCTGAGTAAACTGACGGGCAACATGTGCCGTGATCATTTGCGAAAATTCTGACTATGCCGCAGTTTGTCGAAGTTGCCCTTCCCGTTCCCATGCGGCAGAACTTCAGTTACCTGATGCCCAAAGCCTGTCCCTGGCCACTCGAGCCGGGGATGCGGGTGCGGGTGCCCTTTGGCCGCCAGCAACTCATAGGCCTGGTGACAGGCCTGAGTGATGAGTGCGAACTCGAGCCCAAACAACTCAAGCCGGTATATCAAGTGCTGGACAGCGCGCCATTGCTGCCACCGGCGCTGTACCAACTGACCCTCTGGGCCGCCAGATACTATTTCTGCAGCCAGGGGCAGATGTTGACCCAGGCCCTACCGGTAGCGCTGCGCAAGGGTGCCGATGCCGCGCCGGAGAAAATCAGTTATCTGTGTCTGACCAGTGCGGGCCAGGAGGCCACGCTGGAGTCGTTGAAACGGGCTCCCGCCCAACGCAAACTGCTGCAACAGCTCAAACTGGGGGAACTGACCACTGAAGAGGTCAACGCGCTGGAGCTGAGCAAGAGTGCCATCAAGGGGCTGCTGGACAAGGGCTGGGCCGAGCAGAGAGAACGGTCAGTCAGCGCCAATCTTGAATGGCGGCAAAAGCTTGAACTGGGGGAAGAAGCTCACAGGCTCAACCCGGAGCAAGCCGTGGCGGTCGCCAGCCTCAATGCCCAGAGCGGCTATCAGTGCAGCTTGCTGGAAGGGATCACAGGCTCAGGCAAGACAGAAGTCTATCTGGCGGTACTGGAAACCATACTCAAAGCAGGTAAACAAGCGCTGATCCTGGTGCCGGAAATCGGCCTGACGCCGCAAACCATTAACAGGTTCAAACGCAGATTCAAAGTCACGGTTGCCGTGATCCATTCCGGCCTGACCGACAAGCAGCGCCTCGACGCCTGGCGCCTGGCCCGCAGTGGCGAGGCGGCCATCATAATCGGCACCCGCTCGGCGCTGTTCACTCCCATGGCCTGGCCCGGGATCATCATTCTCGATGAGGAACACGACAGCAGTTTCAAACAGCAGGAAGGCGTGGGTTATCACGCCCGGGATCTGGCCGTCATGCGTGGCCACCTGGAGCAGGTTCCTGTGCTGCTGGGCAGCGCGACGCCGTCGCTGGAGAGCCTGCAAAACGCCCTCAGCGGCCGCTATCAGCATCTAAAATTGGGAGAGCGGGCCGGCAATGCCCTCAAGGTGCGTCAGGGACTGATAGATATCCGCAACCAACCGCTGCAGGCGGGCATGTCGCAACCGCTGCTGAACGAGATGCGCCTGCATCTGCAGGCCGGTAACCAGGTGTTGCTGTTTCTCAATCGCCGCGGCTTTGCCCCAGCCCTGCTGTGCCACGAATGTGGCCATCTGCACGAGTGCGATCGCTGTGATGCATTTTTCACCCTGCACCAATCACTCGGCGAAATTCGCTGCCACCACTGCGGCAACCAATACGCGATTCCACGCCAGTGCCACAACTGCGGCAGCACCATGTTACAAGGCCAGGGCATAGGCACGGAGCAATTGGAGGCGGCGCTCAGCAAGGAGTTTCCCGAGTATCCCGTGGTGCGAATCGACCGGGATACCACCAGCCGTAAAGGCTCGCTGGAACAGCACTTAAGCGCTATTCATCGCGGCGAATACAAGATATTGGTAGGCACCCAGATGTTGGCCAAGGGACATCATTTTCCCGATGTCACCCTGGTGGGGCTGCTGGATGTGGATGGCGCACTGTTCAGCGCCGATTTTCGAGCTCCAGAGCGATTCGGCCAACTCTATACCCAGGTAGCAGGTCGCGCCGGTCGCGCCAACAAGCCTGGCACTGTGCTGCTGCAGACCCATCAGAGCGACAACCCCTTACTCAGGGACCTGCTTCACAGAGGCTATGGCGAGTTTGCCCGCAGTCAGCTCAATGAGCGCCAGCAGGCACTGTTGCCCCCGGCCTGGCATATGGTGCTGATCCGCGCCGAATCCCACCGCGCCGAGGATGCTGATGCCTTTCTGGCGGCCTTTGCCGCCATGTTACCCATGGACAAGGATTTTGAAGTGATAGGCCCGCTGCCGGCGCCGCTGGATCGCAAGGCCGGCAAGTATCGGCGCCAGTTGTTGGCCCAGGCCAAGGACAGACGCAGGCTGCAACAGGTGTTTGAACAGCTGTTGCCCCAGGCCGAACAGCTGCCCGAGGCCAAGCGCTGCCGCTGGAGTCTGGATCGAGATCCGCAGGATCTGTTGTAATTGATAAGAGTCCGCAGGATCTGCTGTAACTCCCTTGAACGGCTTTAATCCGGCTCAGAATTGACCGTGAGGCCCCTGCCTATCCTGCGGCTTGCGCAGCAGCTTATAGGTCAGCCAACTGCCGAGCACCAATACCAGAGTAATCACCGGCGCCGCCATCAGCGCCATGGTCAACAGCTTGCTGATCCGCTCCGGCAGAAACGGCATCATATAGCCCAGTGATACCAACAGCCCCACCCAGAAAAAGGCGCTCAGGGCCGCAAAAAAATAGAAGCTCTTGATACAGGCCATGCGCACGCCCATCACCAAAGGCAACAGCGAACGCACCAGCGGCAGAAAACGGGCACAGAAGAGTGCCACCAACCCATGGCGAGCAAGGAGTTTATCCACTGCCGCTAGGCTGTCGGGCGGCACCTTGTAGACCCAGCCCTGCACCTTGGGCAGACGATTGAGCAGCCGCCCCTGAACAAATGCCAAATAGCTGCCGCCTGCGGCCGCCGCAAACAGCAACAGATACACCAGCCAAGGGTTGAGGATCCCCATGGCCGCCAGGGTGCCTGAGAGTATGACCACACTGTCGCAAGGCAAGGGGGCCGCCGGCAGCAAAGCACTCTCCAGGAAAATAAAACTGAAGATGCACACATAGATACTCAGGGCGATACCCGGAGCATGCAGCGCGGTAAAATCCTGTTGCCAAATGGCTTGTAACACTGTGGTGATGGAGTCCAGCATCTATATCTCCATTGAAACTATCGACACATACCGATAGCAAAATCGGCACTTGGGGGGAAGACAGGATCGACATCATACTCCCCAAAAACGAAAATCAGTGATTCTTAAACAAAGATTCATCCCTCTTTATCAATAACAGTGATCTTAAAAGGTCACAGGCAACCGCAAACCCAGACAACAACAAAATTTGCTGATAAAACCATACTGGTGATAGCAATGTTACTGCCGAAAGCGCTAGAATGTGCGGTTATTCCCCTTTTAACCTTTATCAGTCAGTGTCGATAAAACGCCAATGAAATCACATATCCAATCTTTGCTTGAACAGACAGTAGCCACTTTGAAACAACAGGGGTTGATCCCCGAAGAGACTGCGCCAAGGATTCAGGTAGACCGAACCAAGGATAAGAGTCACGGCGACTTGGCCACCAACCTGGCCATGATGCTGACCAAGGCTGCCGGCAAACCGCCTCGGGAGCTGGCACAACTGATCATCGACAACCTGCCTGCGTCAAGCCATGTGGCCAAGGTAGAAATAGCCGGCCCCGGCTTTATCAACTTCTTTATTGATGACAATGCCCTGGCCAAACAGCTGCAGGCGGCACTGGCCGACGAGCATCTGGGTGTGAGTCTGCCCAAGTCGCAAACCGTGGTAGTGGACTACTCCTCCCCCAACCTCGCCAAAGAGATGCATGTGGGCCACCTGCGCTCCACCATCATTGGCGACAGCGTTGTGCGGGCGCTGGAGTTTCTCGGTCACAAGGTGATCCGCCAAAACCACGTCGGCGACTGGGGTACCCAGTTCGGCATGTTGCTGGCCTATATGGAAGAGCTGCGGGCGCAAAATGGCGAAAACGCCAACCTGGAGTTGTCGGATCTGGAAAGCTTCTATCGTGCTGCCAAACTGCGTTTCGACGAGTCGGCCGAATTTGCCACCCGCGCCCGCCAGCTGGTAGTCGAGCTGCAATCCGGTGACGAGTACTGCAACAAGCTGTGGCGTGAGTTCAACGATATCTCTCTGAGCCACTGCCATGACGTATATCAGCGCCTGGGCGTCAGCCTGACCCGCGCCGATGTCCATGGTGAAAGTGCTTACAACGACGATCTGGAACAGGTGGTCAAAGATCTGGATGCCCAAGGCTTGCTGTCTGAAAGTAACGGCGCCAAGGTAGTATTCCAGGAAGAATTCCGTAACAAAGACGGTGAAGCCCTGCCGGTGATCATTCAGAAGGCCGATGGCGGCTATCTCTATGCCACCACAGACCTGGCGGCCATGCGCTATCGCTCGGGTACCCTGCATGCCGATCGCGCCCTCTACTTCGTAGATCTGCGCCAGGCGCTGCACTTCCAGCAAGTGTTCAGCCTGGCCCGCACCGCAGGTTTTGTGCGCCCGGAAATGACACTGGAACACATGGGCTTTGGCACCATGAACGGTGAAGACGGCCGCCCATTCAAGACCCGCAGCGGTGGGGTGGTGAAACTGGTGGACCTGCTCGATGAAGCCAATGTCAGGGCGCTGGAGCTGGTACGCAGCAAGAACCCCGACATGGACGAAGACACCCTGGCCGAAATCGCCCGAGTAGTCGGCATCGCCTCGGTGAAATACGCCGATCTGTCGAAGAACCGCGCCAGCGACTATATCTTCAGCTTCGATCAGATGCTGAGCTTTGAAGGCAACACAGCGCCATACCTGCTGTACGCCTATACCCGGGTTGCCGGGATCTTCAAGCGGGCCGAAGATGTGGATCTGAGCAATGCCGTTATCGCTCTGGAACACGACAAGGAAAAAGAGCTGGGCAACAAGCTGGCCCAGTTCGGTGAAATCCTTGCCCGTATGGTCGACAAGGGCCAACCCCATGTACTTTGTGGTTATCTGTTTGAACTGGCCGGCGCCTTCTCCAGCTTCTACGAAGCCTGCCCCGTGCTGGCGGCCGATAACGAAACCCAGAAGCACAGCCGTCTGCTGCTGTCTCAGTTGACCGCCAAGACCCTTAAGCAGGGCCTGTCACTGCTGGGTATCGAGACTCTGGAGCGCATGTAATCCATGGGACGCGATTACGCCAATAGCAAACCCAAGCCCCGCAAGCCAGCCAAGCGGGGTGCTCGCAAGCAACCGCAGCCCAGGCAAGGCTTTCCTGTGCTGTTGCTTGTGGTGGTAGTGGCCGTGGTGGCCGGCTTTGGCTATTTCCTCTGGAGCCTGAAGAGCAGCGCCCCCGAGGCCGAAGTGGCTAAGCCTCAGCCACAGACTAAGCCGGTGCCACAGAAGAAAGACCCCAACGCCTTGCCGCCCAAGCCCAAAGAGGAGTGGACCTACCTCAAGGAGCTGGAAAACAAACAGGTAGAAGTGGATCTGCCGGAAGAGAGCAACAAGCCATCTCGCCCTTATCAGATGCAGTGCGGTTCCTTCCGGGTGCAATCCCAGGCCGACGAGATGAAAGCCGTGATCGCCTTCCAGGGGCTTGAAGCCCAGGTGCGCAAGGTGCAAGGCACCAGTGGTGTCTGGTACAAGGTGGTACTCGGCCCCTATGACAGCAAGCGCGATGCCGAGCGGCAGCGCCACGTGCTGCAAAGAGCCGGTCTCAACGGCTGTATGATCTGGTTCTGGGAGGAATAAACTCCTCTCAATTTAAAGGCTGCAAACAATAAGATTTGCAGCCTTTTTGTTTTTCAGCACGAAAGCCGCTGCCGGGCACTTGATATTCCTGTCCCCAACCCCATATAGAAAACTATCACCTCATTAGTTGGCCTTGCTGTGCCCCCAATGGGCCGTTTCATGCAGCAGCCCCTGGGGATTTGACCCATGACGGACGCGCCGTCCGCCCGAGAAGAGGATCTATCGTGACCACTATCGTATCTGTACGCCGTAATAATCAGGTTGTTGTCGCCGGTGACGGCCAAGTGTCTCTGGGCAACACTGTGATGAAAGGCAATGCCCGCAAAGTACGCCGCCTGTACCACAATAAAGTATTGGCCGGTTTTGCCGGTGGCACCGCCGATGCCTTTACCCTGTTTGAACGCTTCGAGGCCAAACTGGAGATGCATCAGGGGCATTTGATGAAGTCGGCGGTCGAACTGGCCAAAGACTGGCGCAGTGACAGAGCCTTACGGAAACTCGAAGCCATGTTAGTGGTGGCCGATCATGAAAGCTCACTGATCATCACAGGTAATGGCGATGTGGTGCAGCCGGAGCATGATCTTATCGCCATAGGCTCAGGTGGCAACTATGCCCAGGCCGCGGCGTTGGCGCTGCTGGAAAACACCGAACTGGGTGCCCGTGATATTGCCGAGAAGTCGCTGACCATAGCCGGCGATATCTGCGTATTTACCAACCAGTTCAAGACTATAGAAGAACTGAATTACTGATCCCGAGCGTGAGGAAGTATTATGTCTGAAATGACACCCCGCGAAATCGTCCACGAACTGGACGCGCACATCATAGGCCAACAGAAGGCCAAACGCTCTGTCGCAGTAGCCCTGCGTAACCGCTGGCGCCGCATGCAGCTGGATGCCGGCTTGCGCCAGGAAGTGACCCCGAAGAATATTCTGATGATAGGCCCAACCGGTGTCGGTAAGACAGAGATCGCCCGCCGTCTGGCCAAGCTGGCCAATGCGCCTTTCATCAAGGTTGAAGCGACCAAGTTCACCGAAGTGGGCTATGTGGGTAAGGAAGTGGAGCAGATCATCCGCGATCTCACCGACGCCGCGGTCAAACTGACCCGCGAGCAGCAGATGAAGAAGTGCCGCTCCCTCGCCGAAGAAGCCGCCGAGGAGCGGGTTCTCGATGCCCTGCTGCCCAAGCCAAAGAGTGAATGGGATCCGGAAACCGAGGACAAGTCCCACACCCGCCAGGTGTTCCGCAAGAAACTGCGTGAAGGCCAGTTGGACGACAAAGAGATCGAAATCGATGTCTCGGCGCCGCAAATTGGCGTCGAAATCATGTCGCCTCCCGGTATGGAAGAGATGACCAACCAGCTGCAGAGCCTGTTCCAGAACATGGGTCAGGGACAGAGCAAGCGCAAGAAACTCAAGATCAAGGATGCCTACAAGCAACTGGTCGAAGAGGAAGCCGCCAAGCTGGTCAACCAGGAAGATCTCAAAGAGCAGGCTATTGAGCTGGTCGAGCAGCACGGCATAGTGTTCCTCGATGAGATAGACAAAATCTGTAAGCGCGGCGAAACCTCAGGCCCGGATGTGTCCCGCGAAGGGGTACAGCGTGACCTTTTGCCGCTGGTGGAAGGCTGCACAGTCAACACCAAGCACGGCATGGTAAAGACAGACCACATTCTGTTTATCGCCTCCGGCGCCTTCCAGATGAGCAAGCCATCGGATCTGATCCCCGAACTGCAGGGCCGTCTGCCGATTCGGGTCGAGCTGGATGCCCTGACCGCCTCCGACTTCAAACGGATCCTCACCGAGCCCCACGCCTCGCTCACCGAGCAGTATGTGGCCTTGATGGGCACCGAAGGAGTCAGCATCGAATTTACCGAGTCGGGTATCGACCGTATCGCCCAGGCCGCCTGGCAAGTCAACGAGCGTACCGAAAACATTGGCGCCCGTCGGCTGCACACTGTGATGGAGCGGCTGATGGAAGACATCTCTTTCGAGGCCAGCGACAAGTCCGGCAGCAAGTTTGTTATCGATGCCGAATATGTCGATGCTCACCTGGACAACCTGGTTCAGGATGAAGATCTGAGTCGCTTCATTCTGTAAGCCGGTCTTAACACTGAAAACAAAAAAAGCCGCCTTAACTAAGGCGGCTTTCAATACAAACCAAATAGGTTACTTACCTTTTCCTTTGCGGCTTAACTCAGGGGTCACAGTGATAAGTTCAGAGCAGATATTGCTGCCGGCTTCACATACCTTGTATTCAAAGCTTTCGGCACTGCTGTTGAAACGTTCCTTATAGCTGCCTCTATCTCGGGTACTGTCGATCAGTTGACCATCACGATAAATGTCGACGGCTCGGGCTGACGAGCCATTCCAGTTCAAGTTGACATTCACCTTGCTACCGTCTGTACTGCCGGCACCACTGAGGCTGATAGCCGCGGCAACGCTCACCTGCTTGCTGATGCTGTGACTGGCGCCACTGTTGTCTGTCACTGTCAGCGTCACCTCATAGCTACCACCAGAGGCATAACTGTGGCTTGGATTGGCCAGTGATGAAATATTGCCATCACCGAAGTCCCAAGCCCAAGCGACCACAGCCCCATCATTATCACCGGAAGCATCGGCAAAGTTCACATCCAGATGATTCACCTGGAAGCTGAACTCTGCGCTTGGCAATTCATTCACAGGCGCAGCTTCCACTGTCAAAGTTACCAGGGCCACACCATTAGCAGCCTGGCTATCGGCTGCGCTGGCCGTCACTGTATGCTGCCCCACGCTCAGGCTGTTGGTGCTAAAGGACGCGCCTTGACCAATCAGGCCATCCAGATCGGATGTCCACTCCAGGGTATTAGCTACATCACCATCTTCCGCATCGTTGGCAGAGCCCATAAAGGCCACAGTGTCACCCTCAATAAAACTGCTGCCCCCCACTGGAGCGCTAATACCAACAACCGGAGCTGCGTTAACAGGTGTGCTACCAATACCGTCGTGGGTAAAAGTCAAACTCCATTTGTTCAGTCGACCTGCGTCACCGCTCCATTCATCCCTAATGACCAATTGCCAAATACCTGTAGCTACTTCTCCATTAAACTCAACAGGATAGAATGTTTTAATCAGATCGCGGTAGTTATCGTTCGGACCGCGCACATCGAAGATCTCAACCGTAGTACCGTTCGGAGACACCAAATGGATCAACAAGTCGTTGTTGAAGCCATGCATAATATCCACAAACAGGCTCATGTCCTTGATCTTCACACCAAGGGGAACATTAATCTCAGCTACCACACTTCCCATATCAGGGATGGATTGAACCCTGCTGTCCTCATAGGAAACAACGGTGCCGTCACTAACAATGTACAGAAAGAACTCACGGCTGCTCACCACACCTTGACTGTCAAAGGCTGTCACTGTGATCTGGTGAGTCCCCTGGCTCAAATCCGAGCGGGAGAAGTTTCCACCTGTGCCGATTTGACCATCGAGGCTGGAAGTCCACACCAGTGAGGCACGAACATCACCATCTTCTGAGTCGGTTGCATCAGCAACGAAATTGACTACATCACCCGGCAAATATAGAGCATTTTGCAGGTTAGCACCTATAGTCACTGTAGGAGGCAGATTGGTACCAGGCTGAGATCCACCTGTAACATCCATGCTCCAACTTTTGAGAGTACCGGTATCACGGAATCCTGAATCTGTGACGTGAAGAATCCAATCACCTAAAGCCTCTTCCAGATCAAAGTCTTCCACTGCATAACTGGCTACCAGGTTATCAGCACTGCCGCCGGTACGATTATGCAGGGTAACTGTGCGACCGCTGGGCGAAGTCAAAGTCACCAGCAAATCACCTATATAGGTATGTGCTATGTCCAGATTGACCACGAGGTCCGTCAATGTCAGGTTGATTGGTACATTGATTACGCTACTTACACCATCGGCATTGTCATCGGGGATCGCCAGCGGATTTTCATTGCTGTAGGTAGTGCTGAACGTACCGGCAGGATACACCAGCAGACTGACATCGATACTCTTGTGGATATCACCATCAACTGCATTAATAGTAATGATGTGATTGCCCAGGGTAGTATTGACATCTGTGGAGACTGTCATTGTGGTGCGACCATCGGCCGGTACTGTGTTACTGGAGAAGCTCACCGCTGCATTCAAGCCCGCTGGCACATCAGCACTGAAACTGGCATTGCCGTTATAGCCACCCACGGCGTTCATGTCGATATCAAAGGTCACAGACGAGTCTTGGTTCACAGTGCGACTGGCAGGACTCACCAGCAGATAATAACCAGGACCACCGGCACCGGCCATGTTCAAGGCACTCTCCAGGTTCAAGCGCTTACCTGTCACGGTTTTACCTTCCAATGCGGCAATGGGGTCACCGGAAGACATTAGGATATTCTTGACATCGGCCGTAGTCAGGGTTGGATCGGCGGCCAAAATCAAAGCGGCAGCCCCTGCCACATGGGGAGTCGCCATGGAAGTCCCGCTCAGGGTATTGTAATCACTCCCTGGAACAGTGGAATAAACATCCGAGCCTGGAGCCCCCATATCAACCGTATTAAGCCCCCACTGAGAGAAGTAAGACATTTCATCATCGCGAGTAGTAGAGGCAATGGCCATCACATTGGGTACATCATGGTTGGCGGGCCAGCTGTCATTGACATCATTATCAATCGCATCATTACCGGCCGCGGCGACAAACAGAATATCGGCATTATTGGCTGCCGTAATAGCATCTTCCAAAGCCTGGCTGAATGAGCCACCGCCCCAGGAGTTGTTCAACACTCGGATATTTACGCCACGGTTTTTCAAATCAACCATGTAATCAATACACTGAATACCATCTGCCGTGGTACCACCTTGGTTACCCAGGAAAGAGCAACCTACCATGGCAGTATTCCAGTTGACCCCAACCACTCCCGAGCCATTATTGCCGGTCGCCCCTATGGTTCCCGCAACATGCGTGCCATGGTAATGGGTATCCTGCGGATTGCCGTTATCATTAATGGCTGAAATACCGTGAATATCATCAATATAACCGTTGCCATCGTCGTCGATACCGTTATTGGGGACCTCATTGGGATTCACCCAAATATTGTCTCGCAGATCCGGGTGAGTGTAGTCAAAACCTGTATCTATCACCCCAACGACTACCTCTCGCGAGCCCATTTCCATCTCCCAGGCCTGCTCCGCATTGATTTTTGGCATACCCCACAACTGGCCGTAGCTTGGATCGTTGGGGATAACCGAAGGATAAAATCTGTGGTTGAGTTCAGCGTATTCGATGTGGGGGTTGTGCTTGAGCCGTTCCACCATAGCGCGGGCATCCAGCCCCCGGGGAACTGTCAATTCAGCCAGTCGACCCTTGGCAATATGGCGAAATCGATCATCAACGCCATCATGGTTTTTATCTTTGAATGAAGAACCGAATTGAGCCATTAACTGCTTACGGTCCGCTTTCTTTGCGGTTTCTTTGAATTTAACAATAACAGAGGCATTATCGAAGTCTTGTTTGGGTTCTAGTTTCTTGGCGGCAAGTGACGGAACCGTCACTGCCATCAGGGAAGTAGAGAGCATGGCCAAAGTCAATCGGCTCAAGCGAGTATGCGGCTTTCTCATTTGTAGTCTCCTGTGATTAAGAGTGCTCGCTATAATCGTTATGTATGCGAACACATACAATCTAGACACGAAACAAACAAAATTCAAACAAAAAAGAAACTTTTTTAACAATAGCGTTCTTACACCATCACTCCAAGCAAAGTGGATCCTCAGCAGCAAAAACTAGCTGAGTCTCACCAGGGTAAAGAACTGAAGAACGCTAAGATCCGCTTAAAAACAGCAAGGAATGTTATGAAGTGTATCTAAAGAAATACAATTTGATGGCAGGTATATTTAGCAGGAACAAGAAGTTAACAGGGCCAAACGAGTTCGAATCTCGCCCCGCCCATTGGACTATCGCCGACACGAATTTGCCCCCGACTATTTTCGGCCAATCGTCGAGCGATGGCCAACCCCAAGCCTATACCGCCGGTGGCACGGGTGCGACTGGGATCGAGACGGATGAAAGGTTCAAAAATCCGTTCTCTTTCTGCAGTCGGCACCCCGGGACCATCATCGTCCACTATGATATTCACCTGCCCTTGTTCAAGCTGACAACTGAGCCGAACCTCTTGATGGCAGTGTCGCAATGCATTGGATAGCAAGTTGTTTATTGCCCATTCCAAATGCTTCTTACTGGCAATGACAGATATTTCAGGATCAACTGGCGTTAAGGTGATCTTTTTCTCGGGGAACAAGGGATGCTGCCTTACCACCAAAGTTTGCAATAATGGCGCCAGCGACAAAGACTCTGTTGGCGCTCGCCTCGGACTTCCTTCAGCTTTAATCAGCTTGACGATTTCACGGATCAGCTCATCCAACTCTTCCAGGCCCCGCAGTACCCTGTCTTCCAATTGCGGCCTTTCGTCCTCCTCGGCTTCGATGAGCATATCAAAAGCCAGTTGCACCCTGGCCAGTGGCGCCCTGAACTCGTGCGCCACTGCCTGCATTAGATCGCTTTGCATCTTTATCGAGCGTTGCAAGGCTTGATTTACCCGCGATTGACTATGACGACCATAGAGCAGCAGCAGAATAGCCGCAGCCGCTACCAGCGCCACGATCCAAAGATTGCGGGTAAACTTTTGTTGTTTGATAACCTCTTGTTGCAAGGCTTTCTCGCCTTCCAGCAAAGTGATTTGTCGCTGGCGTTTTTCATCTTCAAATGAACTGCGCAGCCATGCCAGACGCTCACTGGAGTTGGCATTAAAAAGCGCATCATTGATACTTTTAAACTCTTTATGGTTTAACAACGCCTGGCGATAATTACCTTTACGTTCATGTATTTTTGACAAGAGTTCATAGGTATCTCTGAGCTGACCACGATCGCCACTGGCAAGCGCCAATTGCAATGCCTGCTCGGCTCTTTCACGGGCAATATCCACATCGTTGGTCGCCAAAAAATAATCAGCGAGACTCAGCCTTCCCTGGGCTTGCAAGGCGACCAGCCCCAATCGGTCGGCTGTAGCCAAGCCTCGCTCCAGATAACGCCGGGCAATAGGATACTCGCCCATGTCCAAGGAAAGCTTACCAAGACTCATTAAAGCCGTGGCAGTGACATTACCGTCTTTAAGCTCTTCACCATAGATCAGAGCTTGTTTCATGGCAGCCTTGGCCGCCACCTTTCTATTCAATTTTTGCTGCACTGTCCCGAGAGCTGTCAGCGCCTGTGCCATTCCGGTCTTGTCATCCAAGGCCTCGAATCCCTGCAGTCCCAATTGCAACTGCGCCATAGCCTCCTGCAAATCACCTATGTGCTCATAAGTGATCCCCATATTGTGATGCAATTCCGCCACGCCTGACTTATCATCCAACTGCTCCCTGATCCTCAAAGACTCCTGTTGATTTGCCAGCGCTTCACCAAAATCGCCCAAAGTCGCATGAATACCTGCAATATTATTCAACGCCAGCGCCAATGCTCTTGAGTCGTCCAGTCCTCTATGTAGATCCCTGGCCTTGGTAAAACACTCCAGTGCCAACTGATATTCAGCCTTATCACTGTAGATAAGACCCATATTGTTGTAGGTGGTCGCTTCAAAAGAACTGTTTTTCAGGCTATTGGCAACTGTAAGCGCTCTCTGATAATAGGTTAGAGCCTTATCCAACTGACTCTGACGCCAATAAATCAGACCGGCGACATTGAGCGGTACCACCAAGATCTCAGCTTGCTGCTGCTCCTCGGCCAAAGTCAACGCAGCTTCGCCAAAGTCCGCAGCCTCGGCAAACTCCCCCAACATCATTTTCGCCCAGGCCAGATTACTGAGCGCCATCACCTCGGAACCTGGGTCAGGCTCAATTTCCAGTAGTCGCAGAGCCTGTGTACTGTAGTCTATGGTTTTGATTGGGTCTTGATGGCGTGAGGCGGCAGCCAAATCAAGCAGTTCGAGGATTTGACTATGCTCATCCGAGACCAAAGATGAACGTTCCGCTTCCTGACAAGATGGCAGCAATATCAGCAGTAACAATCCCAAGAGCCAGGGCATTAACGCCCCAGAACGGCCTTGAAATCTGGAAACTACCAAGAAGACTTTCATCTTAACTCAGGGTCAGTACGTAGCCTTGACCACGTATCGTTTTAATTAGGGAGGGTTCTTTGGGATCATCATCCATCTTGCGTCGCAGATGAGAAATTCGAAGATCTATAGTGCGCGGTGTGCTGTCATAACCCAGCTCTTTAAAGTGTTCGCAAATAGCATCCCGCGCGAGAGTCCGGCCAGCATGTTTGCTCAAAAGCCACAGCAGTTCAAACTCGGCCAGGGTAAGTTCAAGATCTTGGTTATTCAAACTTGCAGTCCGCTCCAGCTTGTCCAGACGCAAACCATTGACAGCCAAATGGGTCTCACTCTGATTTGCTCTTGGTTCCTGAACTTGGCCTTCTTGTCGTTCCGAGCGGCGCAGCAAGCTGCGAATACGCGCCAACAGCACCCGGGAACGAACCGGCTTGGCAATATAGTCATCCGCTCCGGTTTCAAGCCCGGCAACTTCATCAATATCATCCCCTAACCCGGTTAACATCAGGATGGGGCCGGGATAACGACTACGAACTTCGCGACAGATAGAAAGTCCATCCATCTCTGGCAGCATGACATCCAACACCACCAATCGGGGGCGTTCGTCAATAATGCGTCTGGCGGCATTTACACCATTGGCTTCGGTTCGGACCTCAAAGCCATTCTTGGTCAAAAAGCCACTCAGCAGCTCTGTTAATTCCTGATCGTCATCAACCAACAGGATAAATTCACTCAAATCCATGATGTCACATCCCCGAAAGCTATGAATTTGATTGTATGTAATTATGTACAAAATTCAAACTTTGTATCTCAAGTGTGATTAATGCTTCTCAGGGGAAGGGCCCAAAAAACGGTCCGAGGGCAACTCCAGATACAAAGTTCAGCTTGGCACAAAATCCAAAGGTGACAACCTGGGGTGTCAGCATCAAGCCGAGCAAAGGCAGATTTTAAACAGGCACAGTAGCCAAACTTTGCCTCAAACCCGGTAATTCTTTATCATCCCCTCCTTTGCCCAAGCTGGAACCCAAGCAATGAAACTGACTCTGCTGACTCAAGAGCTATACAGCAAGCTCTACCGGGATATTCACGAATTCCGAACCACCTTCGATCTGCCGGTCGACTCTCCTGAGACCCTAGATGCCAAGGCAGACACTCTGCACACCTCACTTATCAGCGAAGAGCTGACCGAACTGGCCGAAGCCGACGACAAGGTTGAACAGGCCGACGCCATAGTCGACAGCGTGTATGTATTGATGGGACGCTTGGTGCACTTGGGCTGCACCCAAGTCGGGGAGCGACTGGAGATCAGCTACCTGATAGATCTGCTGCTGCAGGTTGCCGCCAACAAAGCTATCGACTTTGAGCCCTGCTGGGATGAAGTGCATGCCAGCAACATGAGCAAGGTGTGCCGCAATGAGCAAGAACTGGCCGACACCGTGGCCCACTATGCCAAGCAAGGGGTGGAAATTGTCGGTAGCCGTCAGGGTGACTTCCTGATAGCCAAGTGCGCCAAAGATGTGGAAATGACCGGCAAAACAGTGCGCCAGGGCAAGGTGCTCAAGTCTGTCTATTATCGTCCAGCCAACCTCAAGGATCTGGTGTAACGCTCGGCGTTCAATCCTAAACTGGCACTCGCCTTTGGGGAACCAAACAGGTTCCCAACCGCTCGCCCACAAAAGCAGACTCCAGGTCTGCTTTTTCAGCGTTCAAAACTGTGAGTGCTTCATCGTTAGAACTTCACCGTTAGAACTTCACCAAGGTCCCTTTCAGCGCCACCCCGGCCATGATAGCCCCGGCACCACACTCATATTCAGTTTCGCTGGCAAACTCACGCTTCTTGTAATAGGACTGGATATTGACCACAGCGTCCATCCCCTCACGCTCGGCGCGCTCCTGCAACGCCTTTAGGGCACTCAACATCACCCACTCACAAGCTTCGCGATCTGACTTGCCAAAGGCATTGGTCTTTTTATTGGTGATCACCTCGCCATAGCTCTTGCTGATCTCCGGATGCGCCTGAGTGGCAAAATACAGTGGCACATCGTAAAGGGCTTCTTTGGCCTTCTCGGTCTGCAGCAGTTCCTGCACCGGATACTGGGCTATGGTATCTCGCGCCGCGGCGTTGGCACTGACCATTAGGGCCAGCAGCGCCAGAGCAAGTGATTTTTTCATCTATATCTCCCTTTTGCGGCTCTACGCCGCAGTCAAAGCTTTGATTGCAGTCCATCTTAAGATAGGGTCACTCCACCGGTTGCAGGAGTGACTAATTCGCAATGATACAACCAGTTACATACACTAGACCAGAAAAAGCTCAAGCCCTGATAAAGGCCGCCATCAACTCACGGGTCAAGTCGGCGGCGGGAATTTCCCGACATCCCTCCGGATTCTGACCACACCAGAGCGGGCTGAAGTCACAGCAGTCGCGTGCTTCTGCCGCGGCGCGCAGCGGCGCAATGGCATTGGCCGCCAGTGGAAAGTCCGGCGCTTGCCCCAAAGGCCCCAACTCACGCATCAAACGGGTCATTATGCCTCTGGCCGGGCGACCACTGTAGAGGTTGGTCAGTGCCGTATGGCGATTCATTTGCGGATCTTTCAGCGCTTGGCGATGCAGTTCACTGATCTCGGCCTCCGGGCACAGGAGATAGGCTGTACCCACCTGCACCCCGGCCGCCCCTAAAGCCATGGCCGCCTGCACTCCGGCGGCGTCGGCAATACCACCGGCGGCAATCACGGGCACCTTCACCGCCTGTACCAGGCGCGGTAACAGGGCAAAAGTACCGCTATGCTCAGTCAAGTCATCACTGAGGAAATGGCCTCTGTGACCACCGGCTTCCAGGCCCTGGGCTATGATGGCATCCACGCCTCTGGATTCAAGCCATTTGGCCTCAGCGACGCTGGTTGCCGAGGCAATCACCTTGGTGCCCCAACTCTTGACCCTGAGCATCAGTTCGGTGGAGGGTAGCCCGAAATGAAAACTCACCACTTCGGGACGAAAGGGTTCTATAACCGCGGCCACCTCGGCATCGAAGGGACGCCGCTCAGCACCGCCGCCGAGTTCTTCGACCTCGAATTCACGGTAATAAGGCGCCAGTTGCTGCAGCCAGGTACGCAAACGCTCGGGTTGTTCCTCGGGTGGCTTATGGCAAAAGAAGTTAAGGTTCAGCGGCCGGTCACTCTGACGCCTGAAGCTTTCTATTGCCAGCTTGAGTTTGTCATGGGATAACATGGCGCAGGGAATGGAGCCAAGCGCACCGGCAGAAGCGACCGCCAAAGCCAGCGGCACCCCCTGAGCACCGGCCATAGGTGCTTGAATAAGCGGTAATTCAATACCAAAGAGTTGTTCTATCAACATACCAAGACTCCTTCTTGCTTCAGTCCTCAGCAGCACCTCTTGCCGCTGCTTGGTTTACTAACCTGGCTGTTCAGACTAACGGTTGGCAGTGGTTTGCACCAGCAAAAACGCCGCGAGAATCGCGGCGTTGATAGTCAAACTCAATGTCGTTCAGAGCAGGTAATCCATCCCCAAGGCGACAAACAAAGCCATACCCGCCCAGTTGTTGTTGAGAAACGCCTTGAAGCAGGGTGCCCGCTGCCTGTCATAAATCAGCTTCTGCTGATAAAGTCCAAAGCCGATAAAGGCCAGTAGCCCTACCAGATAAAGGGCTCCTCGCTCGGCCACATAACCTGCAGTCATAAAGCAGGCCAGCGCCGCCAGCTGAAACAGGCCGATGATCTGCCTGTCGTAACGGCCGAACAGAATCGCGGTGGACTTGATCCCCACCTTGAGATCATCGTCCCTGTCCACCATGGCATACATGGTGTCGTAGGCTACAGTCCAGAACCAGTTAGCGGCAAATAGCCACCAGGCTTCGACAGGGACTTCACCTGTCTGGGCGGCATAAGCCATGGGGATCGACCAGCTCCACACTGTGCCGAGGAACATCTGCGGCATATTGGTGTAGCGTTTGGTGAAGGGATAGATGATAGTCAGCAGCATACCGACAAGGGAGAGCTTCACCACCAGAGGGTTAAGCAGCAACACCAGACCAAAGGCAAACAGCCCCATGACGACAAACAAGCCCAGCGCTTCTTTGACTGTGACCTCGCCACTGGCCAAAGGTCTGGCCTTGGTGCGCTCGACATAGGTGTCCAATTCACGGTCTGCATAGTCGTTGATGATGCAGCCGCAGGCGCGCATCACAAACACACCTATGATAAAGATGATCAACACCTTGAGATCCGGTAAGCCCCCGGCCGCCAACCACAGCGCCATTAAACAGGGCCACAACAGCAGAAAAGTCCCTATGGGTCTGTCCAGTCGCGACAGACGGGCATAGACGTCAATTTTTTCCCTCAAGTTCATCGGTAGGCTCTCCAACACATCTCAGCCTTAAATTTGCCAAGCATTATGACTCAGCAACAGTGTGATTGACACCGCAAAACGCGAATTTTCCTATGCGGGCTGTCAGCACGCGGTTAACTTGGCGTAGGCCACCACCAACCACTTACTGCCGAAGTCATCAAAATTCACCTGCACCCTGGCCTGTGCGCCCTGGCCTTCAAAATTGGTCACTATCCCCTCACCGAATTTGGGATGCAGCACCCGTTGGCCGACATTGAAGCCCGTGTCGTTGAAGCTGCTTTGCGACTTGCTGAACCTGTTATTGGCCATGGGGGTGGCCACCTGCGCCTTGAGACGAATTTCCTGCAGGTACTGAGGCGGGATCTCCTTGATAAAGCGCGACGGCCGTGAATAGTTTTCACGGCCATAGATGCGGCGCGACTCGGCATAGGTGATATACAGCTGCTGCATGGCGCGGGTCATGCCCACGTAACACAGGCGCCGCTCTTCTTCCAAACGATCGCCCTCTTCCAGCGACAACTGACTGGGAAACAGCCCTTCTTCAACACCGGCCATAAACACCAGCGGGAACTCCAGCCCCTTGGCCGAGTGCAGCGTCATCAACTGCACCGCATCTGTGTGGGCATCAGCCTGGCCTTCTCCCGCCTCCAGCGCCGCATGGGATAAGAAGGCGTTCAACTCCCCCATGTCCACCAGCTCTTCCGGCACTTCGAAGGTGCGCGCCGCGGTGACCAGTTCCTCGAGGTTTTCCACTCTGGCCTGAGCCTTTTCGCCCTTTTCCTGTTCATACATGGCCTTGAGCCCGGAATCCTGGATCACTCTATCCGCTTGGCGATAGAGAGGCAGCTCTTCGGTGTCACTGCGCAGCTGCACTATCAAGTCCATAAAGCCACGCACCGCATTGGCGGCGCGGCCTGCCAAGACCTTCTCTTCCAACAAACGGACGCAGGCCTGCCACAGAGTCAGTTGCTGCTGCCGGGCTGTGGTTCTGAGAATATCCAGGGTGCGATCGCCTATACCTCTGGCGGGAGTGTTGACCACCCGCTCGAAGGCGGCATCATCATCGCGGTTGGCAATCAGACGCAGGTACCCCATGGCATCCTTGATCTCCTGACGCTCGAAGAAGCGCAAACCGCCATAGATGCGATAAGCCAGCCCCTTGTGCAGCAAGGCCTCTTCCAATACCCGTGATTGAGCATTACTGCGATAGAGGATGGCGCAGTCACTGAGACTGCCGCCCTTGTCCTGCCAGTCGCCAATGCGGCCTATGATGAAGCGGGCTTCATCCATCTCATTGAAGGCACAATAAACTGAGATGGGTTCACCATCGACATCTTCGGTCCACAACTGTTTACCCAGCCGATCCGGGTTGTTGGCGATAAGTTCGTTGGAGGCCTTGAGAATATTGCCGCTGGAGCGGTAGTTTTGCTCCAGGCGAATGGTTTCAGCATTGGGAAAGTCCTGCAAAAACTTGTGCAGATTTTCCACTTGGGCGCCGCGCCAGCCATAGATGGACTGGTCATCGTCGCCCACTATCATCACATTGGCGCTCTTGCCTGCCAGTACTCTGATCCAGGCATATTGAATGGCGTTGGTGTCCTGAAACTCATCCACCAGAATATTGCGGAATCTATCCTGATAGTGGGCCAGAATATGTTCCTTGTTGAGAAACAGCTCGTGAGCCCGCAAGAGTATCTCGGCAAAATCCACCAGCCCGGCACGATCACAGGATTCCTGATACACCTGATAGATTTGAATCAGCCTCTGTTCCATGGGGAAAATCCCCCCATCAAGATGCTTCGGGCGTAAACCTTCATCCTTTTTACCATTAATATAACTGGCCACCATCCGCGGCGGATACTGCTTCTCATCCAAATTCAGGCTCTTGAGAATACGCTTGAGCAAGCGCAGCTGATCATCCGAGTCGAGGATCTGAAAATTCTGCGGCAGGCCAGCATCCTGCCAGTGAGTGCGCAGCAGACGATGGGCCAGACCATGAAAGGTACCAATCCACATACGGCCCATATGGTTGCCGACTATCTTCTCCAGCCGCTCCCGCATCTCGGCGGCCGCCTTATTGGTAAAGGTCACCGCCATAATGGAGTACGGGCTCTGGTTTTCCACCTGCAGCAGCCAGGCAATCCTGTGAGTCAGTACCCGGGTCTTGCCGCTACCGGCTCCGGCGAGCACCAGCATGCTCGATTGAGGTGCGGCTACCGCCTCACGCTGCTTGTCATTCAGGCCATCCAATAAAGAAGATACGTCCATTCGCGCCTCCACAAAAACGAGCGCGCATTATAGCAGGAAAGACCCATTGCTCCTACGCGCCTTGGCAGGCTACTGATAGAACCGGACTCAAGGTAAGAGGGCAAAACAGAGTCGGCTTCATCGGTATTTCCCCTACTTTGTTCAAAAACAAAATACAGTCTCAAAAGTTCATATTAAATCATTACTAAATAACGACTTAATAATATTAACAATCAAAAATACTAAAAGTTAAAACATTTACCTATTAAATTGCCACAACTCACAGTTTATAACAGAGCAAAGACCTAGGATCTTGAAACATTCACTATATTTTTCATGCATTTGTTTGGGAGCCGGGTTTTGAACCAAGCCATCTTTTCCAATCTTTCTTTGCGCAAGTTGTTAATCACCTTGTTTGCTGCGCTTTTAGCACTGTTTTGCCTGTCATTGGGCACCATTGGCTATCACCTAGAGGAGGTGAAAAGCCAAATAAGCCTGCTGGAACGGGAGTACCACAGCAATGATCAGGCCGCCTCTTTACTGCAACTGGTATCCGGCCTCAGACGGGAACAGCTGGGTTACAGCTTGAGACGGGTACTGAACGCTCCCATGAGTGAGGAGTCACGTCAGTACCTTCAAGATCAGACTCTGGCGATCAACTCGGCATTACAGCAACTTAAACAGGGTGCCGGACAAGATACCCTGGTGCAGCTGCACAAGCTGGATGCGCCGCTGCAGGCCTTTATGGGACTGCATAAGCAGTTTTTGGCTCAAGACAGCAACGACCTTGCGGAAAACACCGCCAACATGCTGACCTCCATGGAATCCTGGCATATTTACAACAATGTCGAGACCGAGCTCAAAGCCTTGATGGAGCTGGAAACCAATAAGGTCAGCTCTGCCAGAAGCGCCAGTGAACAGGCGATTCAATCCCTCAGCAGCAGTTTGGTTATCGTCTTCTGTCTCTTTGTAACCCTGGCACTGGGAGCCGGCTGGTTCCTGCTGCGACGAATCTTTATCCCCCTTGGCGCCACCACGCAAGTGCTGGAAAAAATCGCTTCGGGCGATCTCGCCAGCGCCATCCCGATGGAGAAATTCAGCGGCAGCGAATTCAAACATTTGGCAGAAACTCTGGGACAGATGCGTACCACATTGCATGAAATGATCTCCCAGATAGGCGCCGCCTCGGTACAACTGGCTGCGGCTGTGGAGGAGATGACTGCTGTCGCCGCTGAATCTGCCGAGGAGATGCAACAGCAGCGCTCTGAGGTCGATCAGGTAGCCACCGCTATGACAGAGCTACAGAGCTCGATTGCCGACATCTCCCGCAACACCACACAAACCGCCGATCAAGCCAACCAAGGGGTGCAAGCCACCACTGAAGGCCAGCAAGTGGTAATGCAAACTCTGGATACCATTCAAAGTTCAGATGCAGAAATCACCGCCGCCAGCGAAGTGATAAATCAATTACAGAAAGACTCAGACTCCATAGCCATGGTGCTGGAAGTGATCGCCCAGATAACGGACCAGACCAACCTGTTGGCCCTCAATGCCGCCATCGAAGCTGCCAGGGCCGGTGAAGCCGGCAGAGGCTTTGCAGTAGTGGCCGATGAAGTACGCACCCTCGCCAGCCGCACCCAAAGCTCGGCGCTGGAAATCAAAGGCACTATAGAGCAGCTGCAACAAAGGGCTCAACATGCCAATGAAGTGATGCAAAAGAGCCGTGAACGTATGCAAGGCAGTGTCCGCTGTGCCAATGAGGCCAGTGATGCGATTGAAAGGATTAGTGCCGCCATCAGTATCATCAACGATATGGCAATTCAGGTGGCCAGTGCCACCGAACAACAGACAGCGGTTACCGGCGAGTTGGGGGTCAACATCACCAATATCAGTGATGCCGCCTCCAGGGTGTCAATGGGAACAGGGCAGGTATCTCAATCCAGCCAGGAGCTGAGTCAGTTAGCCCACAATCTGGCGCATTTGATCAGCCGTTTTCGCACCTAAAATGAGATCTTTGTCACAATCAAGCGGCCACAACGGCCGCATGATAATACCATTCCGACTTGGAGAGACTGACTATGGGATATTCAATCAAAGACTTGGTATATAACGGTGAAACTCATGGAGTACACAACTGGTCAACCCTGGAAGGCAGCCAGTTTTACTGGCATCCGGATTGGCTACATATCGCCGAGGATTTAACCGGCCACAAAGCCACAGCCCATATTCAAGCCAAAGCTGCCAAGGCTAGCCATGAAGAGGCGAAGGCCACCATAGTCCAGCACCTCAACGACAAAAAGTAATCTCTAAAATAACCTAAATAAGCCTCCACTGCGGAGGCTTATCTATTTTTGGGCTAGTGCCCGGACGCTATTGCCTTGCGGGCAAGATTATCCACCCATGCTGGAGCAATAAGGCGAACAAAACGTCCCAGACGACCACGCCAGGAGGTAATTAGCATCCTGCCCCGCCCGGCTATGACCGGCAGCATCATCTGCGCGCATTCTTCGGCAGTCATGATCTTGCTCTCCGCCATGGGAGAAGTCCCGAGTGGCTTACCCTCACCATCCAGCGCCCGCCGATGGATCTCGGAAACCACAAAGTCAGGGCAGATCACTGTCACTGCAATACCATCCTCGGCCAATTCGATACGCAGAGAGTCAAAGAACCCCACTACAGCATGTTTGGAAGCAGCATAACCACTGCGGGTTGGCACCCCAGTGAGACCAGCCACGGAAGCCACCACGACCACTTGCCCTTGGGAAGCCTTCAGATGCGGCAGCGCCGCATGGGTCAGCCAGGCAGGTCCCAAATAATTGACCCGCATCAGCTGTTCAAGAATATCCAGTTGCTTGAGTTCATCGAAGCGGCTCCACATGGTCATGCCGGCATTATTAATCAATATATCCAGCCGACCAAAGCGCTCGATTACCGTGGCTATCAAGGCTTCACAGTCCTGTTGTCGCCCGACATCACCACAGACCACCAGCGACGCACCGCCGACCGATTCGACCTCCATCGCCAGGGTACGTAATCTGGGTTCGTTGCGGGCACTGAGCACAAGTTGTCCACCGAGTGGTGCCAATGCCAGCGTCAGCGCCCGTCCAATACCTTCCGAGGCACCGGTAATCACTATGACCTTATTAGCGAGTCCTTCCATCTACAGTCCATTGTCAGTCGAAGTTATCAGGCTAAGCTCGCATACTCCTCTTGCAAGTGCAATCCCTGCAACTGCTGCTCATGAGCCTTCTGCCACTGATAAAATTGCTCCAGAGGTTTGGGGCGCCCTATGGCGTAACCCTGAGCATAATCAACCCCTATCTCCAACAGCTTGTCCACTATTTCCTGGTTTTCGACAAACTCGGCGACAGTTTCTATCCCCATGACCCGGCACACATCATGAATGGATTTAACTATCGCATAATCTTTGGCATTGCTGGCCAGATGACGAACGAAGCAACCATCTATCTTGACATAATCCACCGGAAGTTCCCGCAAGTAACCGTAAGAAGCAAAGCCACTGCCAAAATCATCCAGGGCGAAGGCAAATCCCAAGCGGCGCAATTGGTTGAGCATTTCCATCGCCCGGGTTCGGTTCTGGATAGCACTGGTTTCTGTAATCTCAAAGCAGACACAGGAGCTGGGAATACCATAACGCCCCTGCATCTCGGCGATATAGTCCAGCATGCCCTCGCTGCCCAGACTATTACCCGAGAGGTTGATAGAGATACTGATCTCAGGCCACAGCTGCGGATGCTCAGAGAGCCACAGGAAAGCCTTGCGGATCACTTCCCGGTCGACATCGGGCATTAACTTGAAGCGTTCCGCCGCCGCAATAAACTGGGCCGGAGGCAAGATTCGGCCACTGTTGTCGCGGATCCGCAGCAAGATCTCCAACCTTTGACGGCGACAACAACCATTGAGTCCTTTAATTGGCTGAAAATAGAGCAATAACTCTTTGTCTTCTATGGCTCTGGCAATACGCACAGCCCACTTGGGGGCATTGCGCTCATTAGCCAGCTCTTTATTGCGATCATCAAAGAAGTGAATTTGATTACTGCCCTTGCGCTTGGCCGCCAGACAAGCGATATCGGCATCCTTGAGCAGTTCGGCCGGGGCCATGCAAGGGCCTCGATGGAAGGCCACACCACTGCTGACACCCACCCGGTAATGGGCACCGCCGCAAGGCAATACCTGCAAACAAACTTGCTTCACCAACTGCTTCAAAAGCTTGGCGACTTCAAGAGCACTGCGGTTACGGACAGCCAAGCCAAACTCATCACCACCGAGTCTGGCCAACATTTCATCGCCCTGCAAGCAGGATTCTATGGCTCTGGCAACCATCACCAACATCTGATCGCCGGCGTCATGACCACAGTTATCATTAATAAGCTTGAACTGCTCCAAATCCAGATAACAAAGCGCCAGGGTATCGGCGCCTTCGGCAAAGCCGGGCAAGCGTTCCTCAAAGGCGCTACGATTATAAAGCCCGGTAATACCATCGACACTGGCCTTCAACCTGAGTTGCTGTTTGAGGGTTTCTTCTTGGGTAATGTCCCGCAGCACTGTCACCGCACCTATCACTTTACCTTTGTGGTTACAGAGATTGCTCACAGCCCGTTCCATAATCCTCGGCTGCTGCATCTGCAGAGTGACCTTACTGTACTCGGGCTGTCGGTTACCACTGGACATAAAGGCGAGTAACTCTTCGTCCAGTTGATCGTCACTCTTGAGTAGAGAATCCAGCGTTCGCCCCAATGCCTGTTGACTGCGCAGCCCAAGCAGGGATTCAGCCTGCGGATTAAGGTAGATAACCTTGGCCTTATTGTTGGTGAGGATTACCGCTTCGGCAATGGATTCAAGGGTGATACGGGAACGTTCGTTTTGCTGAAATATCCGCAACAACAAGTTGTTGATCCTGTCAGCCAACACCTTGAATTCAGCGCCGCCGCAACCACTAATATGGGTATAACGCCTGGCGCTGGGATCTATCTCCTTAAGCTCTGTCATCAGTCGGTCGAAAGGTTTTAGCAACCCGCGTCGTAACCACAAATAACCGATGGCGACCATCAGCATGCCACCGAGCAATAGCAGCATCACCACAAGTAAACTCTGCCACTCCAGACGTTCAAAGGCATCGCTCTGTTGTCTGATCTGTAATACAAAAGGCTCGTCCAACAGTGTCGGTACGGGAACTTGACTGAAAAGCTTAAGATGCTGCCCTATACTCACAGGCTGTCGCAGCGGAACCAAGGTCACAGATTGGATAAGATTGGTCTGCCCAAGACTCTGCAGGTGCACAGGGGTCAGCAAACGAGTGACGATCAAAGCCTCGTCATCGTCAAAACGATAGAAGCCAATCTGCAGCGGTTGACCATTGACGACAGCAGCGCCAAACGCTTCTTTATCCAAAGCAGCAAACATATCGGCAGGAGGAACTTTTTGCTCAAGCACCCGGGTCTTGCCGTTGGCCAGCGCCGTTACCTTGCCCTGATGTAGATGAAACAGACTGATATTGGATGACTGTAACCCCTCAACCCAACCGGCTAACAATGAATCTGACGGCATTTCGAGAATGGGGACATAGAGACGCGCCAGCTGCAGCAAACGCCGGGACTCTCGGGTAAACTGTTGTTCAATACCGACATACTCATGTTCCAGCGTTTGCTGCCGGAACTGACCCAGACTGTATTCAAACCAAAAATTCAAACAGTAGGCGACCACAAGCAGGGCCGGAATACAGAACCCCAGAATGAACACGCCTATTTTTTTGCCAATGTGCATCTTAAACCACGGCTGATTGTGATCGGATATCAAGAGTGACCGAACTCCGGCAGGCAACATACCTCATTTAATGACCGGTTAAAACTCTTGACTGGCATCATCGCCAGTTTGCCGCCCTTTGCCCGCGACAAACTGCACCAGCTTGCCCTGACTCTTACAGGCTTGTGTTGATTTGGCGCAGGAAAAAAGAGATAGATACGTGCTTTGGAGCACAATTTGTCAAATTGAAAATATCAATGGTAAGGAACTAAATCTGTATTCCGGGTAATTCAGCATGGGTTCCTGTCCACCGCAGAATCAGGTTAGTCCTCCCCCTAAGACACAGCCACTCAGTCGCATTAATGTTATCCAAGGGTGCAAGCCCGGACAACATGTTATTGTTTTAACATTAAAAAGGCCCGCACTGCGGGCCTTTTTAATAAACGAATACTAACTTACTTATGGTACTGGGCAGACAGCTCATGTACCGACTTAACGAAGGCACCGGCATGCTCAGGATCCACGTGCTGGTGGATACCATGACCCAGGTTGAATACATGGCCTGTACCTTGACCATAGCTGGCCAGGATCTGCGCCACTTCTTCATGAATACGCTCAGGCGATGCGTACAGAGTCGAAGGATCCATATTGCCCTGCAGGGCAACCTTATCGCCGACACGCTTACGGGCATCGCCTATGTCTATGGTCCAATCCAGCCCCAGGGCATCACAACCTGTCTCAGCCATAGCTTCAAGCCATAGACCACCGCCCTTGGTAAACAGGGTTACAGGAACCTGACGACCTTCGGCATGACGGTTCAAACCATCGATGATCTTCTGCATATAACGCAGGGAGAATTCACGATAAGCCGCATGTGACAGCGCCCCACCCCAAGAGTCAAAGATCATCACGGCTTGTGCACCATTGGCGATCTGGGCGTTCAGATAAAGGGTCACTGAGTCAGCCAGCTTGTCCAGCAACATGTGCAATGCTGCAGGCTCGGCATACATCATCCGCTTGATCTTTTCGAAGGCCTTGCTGGAACCACCTTCAACCATATAGGTAGCCAGTGTCCAAGGTGAACCAGAAAAACCTATTAGCGGTACTTCGCCCTTGAGTTCGCGGCGAATGGTGCTAACGGCTTTCATCACATAACCGAGCTCATCTTCCGGATCCGGAATAGCCAGTTTCTTGATGGCGTCAATGGTATCGGTTGGGCGTTCAAAGCGAGGCCCCTCACCTGCTTCAAAATACAGGCCCAAACCCATGGCATCAGGCACAGTCAAAATATCGGAAAACAGGATTGCCGCATCCAATTCAAAACGACGCAGCGGCTGCAGGGTAACTTCACAAGCCAGCTCGGCATTACGGCACAGCGCCATAAAGTCACCGGCCTCGGCGCGGGTAGCGCGATATTCTGGCAGATAGCGGCCAGCCTGGCGCATCATCCAAACTGGTGTAACATCAACAGGTTGCTTGAGCAGCGCACGTAAATAACGATCGTTTTTTAATTCTGCCATTGGGCTTATTCCTACTCCGATTGAGATCTGCTGGTTCGCTAGTTTAGCATTTGCGGCTGCATTGTAACCTGTGTCTGAGTATTTATGTGACCAGAGGCATGGATAAATACCATTCCGGAGAAGAGTTTGACCCCATCCAAGCTTTATTGGGCAACTGAAATGGACAAATTTATGACCGAATTGACGATAAAGACTAACGACTCGGCCACCACAGACTTAATGCGCCGCGAGACACGGCAACGCAATTGCGCCAGCTCACATTTTTACAACAAAAGTATAAAGATCCAGGCGTCAGCCGAACGTCTTATGACAGAAAAAAGTTGCACAGGTTCCCACCCTTTGGTATAAAAAGTCTGCGCTAGCAAGAACAATCAAGAAGCTCGTCACATCGAGCCCGTTAAAACTTTCCTCGCCCAGCTGTAGTTTCTACCGCTGGGCTTTTTATTTTCCAATCCGCATCCGGATACACAATTTAACATTTGAGTTGTTTTTGTATACAAAACAACTGGTTTGTCCATGAGTAAAAAAACCATTTACACGCCGAAAAGAGTTGATCACTGGTTAACTTGTCACCTAAATTAGGTACAGGTGCGGCGATAAGGATGAGAAGATCATGCTGAAACAACTTGAACAGGCCGAGCAAAAATGGGGCGGAGCCAATGCTTTGGTGGATCAATGGTTGAATAACCGCAGGAAATTGCTGGTTTATTACTGCAAATTAGCCGGACTGGCCCCCTATGAAAACCGTGACAAGTCCCTGCCCTGCGTCGATCAGGTTCGCGGCTTCTGTAATCTGTTGGTGGATTACGTTTCAGAAGGTCATTTCGAGGTCTTCAATAGAGTCGTCGACGCCTGTGACGAACAAGGGCAATCGAACAAGGCACTGGCACAGCAATTACTGCCCAAGATTGTCGAGACGACAGATCAAGCTCTGGACTTCAGTGATAAATACTCCGAGCTGGAAAGCGACGATCTACTCTATCAACTGGATAAAGATCTCGCCGAATTGGTGCACGCCCTGGAGACCCGCTTCCAGTTGGAAGATAGAATGTTGGAAGTGCTGCACAATAAAAAATCAGCACCTACAATCAACTGATACCGTAACGAGTCTGCTGGCTATTGTCGTACCTAATGCCTTATTGCTGCCGTTTTCAGACTCCAAAGCCGGCTCTATGTAATGTTCAGATGAGCATTAACAGTGATATCTAGATGGATATTTGGTCGGAATAATGGGGATCGAGCGGAGAAATACTCGATCCTTTCTTTTTATCTGGCAAAGCAAAATCCCGCCCTCTCTCGCAATTTGTTTAAATTTACAGCTCAAGTGTTATCAGGAGCATGTATTAGCCAAAGCAAACGGTACCTTGATTCGCACCTTCCCTAACAGTTGCATGCCTTGTTATGAAAACGACGCTCATCAAAATGATCAACTTAGTAAAAGGAATTAAACCAGGATGCTGGCGTTCTTTGTTGCCAAGAAGTTATAATCCGGCGCGGATAACACGGAAAAGTAATACCTTACAATCCAACAAAGGACGGATTAATGCGTAAATTGACCCTTGCCTCACTAGCTTGCGCCGGCGCTCTGCTGGCAGGCTGTAGTTCAACCCCGCAACCCATCATAGCCCAGGAAAAAACTGTCGAAGTGAAAGGCCAAACGCTGAAGCTCGGTGGACGCTACTTTTCCGATAAGAAGAAACTGGAACTGACAGTCAATGGTGACCCGATAATGCGCGGCACCTTCCCTCCTTATACTCCAACCCAAAATCTGGGTGGTCGTTATCAAGAGATGGAAATCGATGGCAAGTGCTACTTTGGGTCTGTACTCGGCAGTCAAGGCGGCGCATTTGGCATTATTGCCAGCGCGGTACAATCCTCAAAATCCAGCAATGGTGACAAGTGTGAGATTCTGGTTGACGGTAAAACAGTCGAAAACCTCTATTTCTAACACTCATCCCAACTAGATATATCCGTGTTATCCCGCGTCACATCTGTGAAATTAACTGAAACAGGGCCTAAGTCAAAAAGTCCCATGCCCCTGTTTCACTGGCTAATTTCATCATATTTCATGTAAAAACTTGTGAAATCTCCAATTTGTTCGGCTTTGGATCACAGATAGCTGCCAGCTATTTCCTATAATCCTTCCGCCCTTTCCCAAGGGGCATAGCTTTTACATAAGCAATTAGAAAATAAGAACATTCTCACGTAAAAAGGAACGCATTGCCATGACAGCAACCAGCTATCAGCCAGGAGAGATCCGCGGACTGATCCAGATAGATGCGCTCAAATGCAAAGGGTGTGACGCCTGCAAACAGTTCTGTCCCACCCATGCTATTGAGGGCGCATCCGGTGCCCCCCATAAGATTGATGAAGAGCGTTGCCTGAGCTGCGGCCAGTGTTTGATCAACTGTCCGTTCGGTGCCATTCATGAAACCCAGAGTGCCTTGGATACAGTATTAACCAAGCTCCAGGATCCCAACACTGAAGTGGTCGGCATTCTGGCTCCAGCAGTACGGGTTGCCATAGGTGAAGCCTTCAATCTGCCCAAGGGGCAACTGCTGACCAATAAACTCTATGGCGCCATGCACCAGGCCGGATTCAGGATCTTCGACTGTAACTTCGCCGCCGACCTGACCATTATGGAAGAAGGCTCTGAGTTCATTCACAGGCTGCACGCCAATGTGCGTCAGGAACCAGATGCCGGTAAGCTGCCGCAGTTCACCTCCTGCTGTCCGGGCTGGGTTCGCTTCCTGGAAATCGAATACCCCAACCTGTTGCCACATCTTTCTACCGCCAAGTCGCCGCAGCAGATGGCCGGTACTGTCGCCAAAACTTATGGCGCTAAAGTCTACGATATGGCTCCGGAAAAGATCTTCACTGTAGCGGTTATGCCTTGCACTTCGAAAAAACTCGAAGCATCACGTCCAGAGTTCAAATCAGCCTGGCAATTCCACCAACAATACGACAACGATGCCGCACCTTACGCCGATGTGGATGCTGTGCTGACCACCCGCGAGATGGCCGAGCTGCTCAAGCGCCTCAACATCAACCTACCCGATGTGACCGAATATAAGGGTGATAGCCTGTTTTCCCAATACACAGGGGCCGGCACTATTTTCGGTAACACAGGTGGCGTGATGGAAGCCGCGGTGCGTACTGCGCACAAGGTGCTCACAGGCGAAGAACTGGCCAAACTGGAACTGACTCCGGTACGCGGTCTGGAAGGCGTCAAGGAAGCCGAACTCACCATTCATGACAAACAGCTTAAGCAAGATGTGCAGCTGAAAGTCGCCGTGGTGCACGACATGGGCCGCAATATCCGCCCCTTGCTGGAACAGGTGATGGCCGGCACGTCTCCCTACCACTTTATCGAAGTGATGAACTGCGCCGGTGGTTGTGTCAACGGTGGCGGTCAACCTATCAACGGCTCAGGCACATCCTGGGTTGCCCAACTGTAAGGAGTTGCTCATGACAGACAAGTATCAATTTACCGAAGACGGTTTTCTGTTGTCTCGGCGCCGTTTCATGGCTGTGGGCGCAGCCATTCTGGCGGTACTGGCCCTGCCTGTGGGCTGGCTCGGCAGCCGTATCGCCAAGCGCAACGAATACATCAAGGCCAGGGCCGATGCCCTCTATATGGATGATGCCATCGCCAAGTACCGTGTCAGCCACGCCAACCCAGCCATTGCCCGCTATTACAGCGAATTTGGCGGTGAGCCCTTGGGACATCTGTCCCACGAGTTGCTGCATACCCATTTTGTCGATCGCACTAAACTGAAATCCTAAGGAGTCGGCTATGCATCAGGACAATCGTCCCATTCTCAAGCACCCGCTGAATGTTCGGGTGTTCCACTACATTTTGCTGCTGAGCTTCCTGCCACTGGCGGCTACCGGGCTATTGTTGTTCTTTAAACCCTTGAGCGACAGCGCGATGGGGCTGACTTATGACATTCATATTGTTGCCGGTGTCATTATGGCGCTGGATTCGGTGGCTTTCACCCTGATGGCATTCGACCGTGTCGTGCTGTTCACCAACCGGGTGTTCACCTTCGGTGGCAACGATGTAGGCTGGTTCAAGGTACTCGGTGGCTATCCACAGAAGTTTTTGCTGGGCAAAAAAGTTGCCGTACCTCCTATGCGTAAGTACAACTCAGGACAGAAGCTGTTCGGGGTTTGCGTTCTGCTCGGCGGTACTGCACTGATTATCACAGGTCTGGCGCTATGGCTGGTTCCCTATGCAATCCCACGTGATACCGCTTGGTTGCTAGGCATGATCCACCTGGGTTGTGGCCTGCTGCTGACAGCGTTTTTGCCCGTGCACCTGTTCCTGGCGGTTTACCGCTTCGACGACTTCAAGGCAATGATGTTGCACGGTAAAGTGCCTTATCACGACGCCGCCGAATACACGCCACTATGGGTACAGGAGGAGGTCGTTCCGGTCTCTACCAAGCACGCCGAGTAACCCTCCCCTTCTTCAAATTCCAAGGAGCGCAGTTTGACTGTGCTCCTTTTTTCACAGGAGAGCCACAAATGTCAGGCCCTTTGATATCAGACCCGCTTGTATCGGGCCATGCCGAGACGATTCAAGTCAAAGACTATAACCCCGCCGTGAATTTTATTGATGATGACGCCATCTGGGCCTTGCTCAACAATAATCAACAACCCGACAAAGAAATCGTACGTCAGGTGTTGGAAAAAGCCCGCAGTTTGCAGGGGCTGACACTGGAGGAAGTGGCGGTTTTACTGCAAAACCAGGACGCCACTGTAGACGAAGAGCTGTTTGCCGTTGCCCGTGGCATCAAAGATGCCATTTATGGCAATCGCATTGTACTGTTCGCACCCCTGTATGTTTCCAACTATTGCGCCAACGCCTGCAGTTATTGCGGCTTCAGCGCCGACAACCATGACTTGCCACGCAAGACCCTGAGCGAGCAGGAGCTGATCGCCGAAGTGGAAACCCTGGAAGATATGGGCCACAAACGGATCCTGGCGGTCTACGGTGAACACCCGCGCAATAACGCCCGCGCCATAGTCGACTCCATCAAGACCATGTACAGCGTGCGCAAAGGCAAAGGTGGTGAGATCCGCCGCATCAATGTCAACTGCGCCCCCATGGACACAGAAGACTTCAAGCTGCTGAAAACAGCCGCCATAGGCACCTATCAGTGTTTTCAGGAAAGCTACCACAGAACGACCTACGAACAGGTGCACCTCAAGGGCCGCAAGAAGGACTTCCTCTACCGCCTCTACGCCATGCACAGAGCCATGGAAGCCGGTATCGACGATGTGGGCATTGGCGTACTGTTTGGTCTCTATGACCACAGATTCGAGCTGCTGGCCATGCTCGCCCATGTACAGCAACTGGAGCAGGATTGCGGCATAGGCCCGCATACCATCTCCTTCCCGCGGATTGAACCCGCCGATGGCTCCAGCTTGTCGGAGCAGCCTCCCTATGTCGTCGATGACGCCACCTTCAAGCGCCTGGTAGCCATTACCCGCCTGGCAGTGCCCTACACAGGGCTGATTATGAGCACCCGTGAAAATGCCGAACTCAGACGTGAACTCCTGAGCCTGGGGGTTTCACAGATCAGTGCCGGCTCACGGACCACCCCAGGTGGCTACAACCAGGAAGACGATGCAGCCCAATTTAGCCTGGGCGATCACCGCAGCATGGATGAAGTGGTATTGGATCTGGTCAAGCATAGCCATTCCATCCCCTCATTCTGCACCGGCTGTTACCGCAAGGGCCGCACCGGCGATCACTTTATCGGCCTGGCCAAGCAGCAGTTTATTGGCAAATTCTGCCAACCCAATGCCCTGATCACCTTCAAGGAATACCTCAACGACTACGCCAGCGAGCAGACCCGCAAAGCCGGCGAAGCCTTGATAGCCGCCGAGCTGGATAAACTCAGCCCTGCCAGAAGACGTAATATCGAGGCTTGCCTCACGCGCACCGATGCGGGCGAGAGGGACATCTATCTGTGAAAGGTCGTACCCTGGTACTGGCACCCGGCTGCCGTCTCTATGCCGGGCTGCCAAAACAACAGCTGAAATCGGCACTGAGCCGCGCCCGGCGAGTGGCCCTGCATGCCGGCCACTATGCCAATTTCAGTGAAGGGGCGATAGATCAGCTGCTGCGACAAAGACTGCAAAGCCGCCAGCTGTCGCAGCTGTTGATAGTGACGCAAGAACTGGAAAGCGAAGCCGGGCTGGCGTTTGGCAAAATGTTGCGTCCTGAGTCCACCGAGATGGAAATCCTCGAGGAATACCGGGTGTCTCAGCATTGGAGCAAGCAACTCGCCTCCTCCTGGCCTGAGCAGGTGACAGCAGTCAGCAGTAAGCTGGCCGCCAGCGCGCCGCTGCTATTGCTCGATGATCAACTGTTTGTCGGCCACTATGCCCATAGTCCACATCTGGCGCCTTTGGGATTGTGGCTCAAGTTGGACAGCCGCGAGCTGGGGCTGCCACCGGCAGGCCTATGGCAAAGAATGCAAGGCCGCACCAAGGTCGCTGCCACGCCTTGGCAACAGGCGTTATATCGCTACGCCGATGAGCTGGCACAAGTGCTGAAACAGGCAGGAGCCCAGGCATGAAACCGGCCGAAAATCTGGATTCAGCAGAAATCAGAGCCTTGCTCTGCGGCGAAGCTGATGACTGGCTGTTTGCCCGTGCCGATGAGGTCAAGCGCCAGTACTTTGGCAAAGAGATCTGGCTCAGAGGCATAGTGGAGTTTTCCAGTTATTGCCGCTGCGACTGTCACTACTGTGGCCTGAGAGCCGCCAATCGCGACATTGAGCGTTACCGGCTCAGCCACCAGGAAATCATCGACTCGGCCCTCAAAGTAGATAAAGCCGGCATCGGTACCCTGGTGCTGCAATCCGGTGAAGACAGCCGCTTTCGCCAGGATGGCATAAGCCGCATCCTCAGCACTATCAAACAGCAAAGCCAGTTGGCCATCACGCTATCTTTGGGTGAACGCAGCCACAGTGAACTGGCGCTCTGGCGCGAAGCCGGCGCCGACCGCTATCTGTTGAAACTGGAAACCCTGGATGCCGAGCTCTATAGCCGCCTGCGTCCGGGAAGAGTGCTGGACAAACGCCTAAGGCTACTGGAAACCCTCAAGAGCCTGGGATATGAGACAGGTAGCGGCATTATCTGTGGCCTGCCGGGCAGCAAGAGCGATGCCCTGGCTGACGCCCTGTTGGCGCTCTCAGCCATGGAACTGGAGATGTTGGCGGTCGGCCCCTTCGTCAGTCATCCACAAACCCCGCTGGCAAACACGGCCAATGGCAATGTGCTTGAGTGCCAACGGGCCTGCGCCATACTCAGATTGCTTAACCCCGGTGCCAACATACCGGCCACCAGCGCCCTGGATGCCCTGCAAAGCGGCGCTAGGCTCGACTCCCTGAGCCGCGGCTGCAATGTGCTTATGCCCTCGTTCACACCACAGAAAGACAGCAGTAAATACCTTATTTACCCCGGCAAAAATGCCTCCGGCTGCCCGCTGGAACAGCGTCTCGCCGATATCAAACTCAGCCTCAAAGCCCGCGGCTTGCATTGCTCTGCGGACAGAGGCAACGCCAGGAGACAAATTAATGTGTAATTCGGCCCCCAATGCAGCCCCCCGCGGAGTCAGACTGCACATAGTATTGTGTGGTCGTCGCAACGCCGGGAAATCCTCCCTGCTCAATTACTTATCCAACCAGCAGAGTGCCATAGTCTCTGAGACCAAGGGCACCACTACAGATGCGGTGCGCAAGCCCTTTGAGCTGCATCCGGTCGGCCCGGCTACCCTGATAGATACCGCCGGACTGGACGATACCGGCGCCCTGGGGCTTCAGCGAATAGCCGCCAGTCGCCGGGCGTTGCAACAGGCCGATATCGCCGTCTATGTGCTGGATGAACTGGGGTTGGATGAGTTTGACCGCGACTGGCTGTTACTGCTGCAAAGCTGGCAACTGCCGATCCTGGTGGTAGCGAACAAGCAAGATCTGGCGCCGTTGCCCGCAGAGCATCAGCACTGGCTCAACGACCAAGGCATCAAGTTCTTATGCCTGTCGACCCAAGAGGCAAAACACCGGGAAGACTTGGTCGAGCAGCTGGTTCAACTGGTACCGGCCGATTTTCGCCGCGATCCCGTGCTGGCCGCCGACTGTTACCGCACCGGAGAGCAGCTGCTGCTGGTCGCCCCGATAGATTCAGCCGCCCCCAAGGGCAGATTGATTTTGCCCCAGGTGCAGGTTCTCAGAGAAGCGCTGGATAACGGTGCCATCGCCAGCATCTGCCGTGAGTCTGAGCTGGCCACGGCCTTGGCCGCCATGCCCACGCCACCGGCACTGGTAGTAACCGATGCCCAGGCGGTGAGACAAGTGGCCGCTCAGGTACCCGACAGTATTCCGCTGACCACCTTCTCCACCCTGTTTGCCCGGGCCAAGGGCGATCTACCGGCGCAGCTGCAAGGCGCCGAGATGCTCGAAAAGCTTGAGGATGGCGATCGGGTATTGATCGCCGAAGCCTGTAGCCATGAGGTGCAGGATGAAGATATAGGTAGAGTGAAGATCCCGGCGGCCATCGGCAAATTGACCGGCAAGCAGTTGCAGTTCAGCGTCTGTGCCGGTCATGACTTTCCGGCCGATTTGGAACGCTACAAACTGGTAGTCCATTGTGGCGCCTGTATGTTGGGTCGGGCAGAGATGCAGCGGCGCATTCTCGAATGTCGCCGCCGCGGCGTCGCCATCACCAACTACGGGCTGGTACTAGCCAAGGCCTGTGGGGTGCTGGAAAGAGTCAGTGCGCCGCTGCTGGCAGCTGACGCCGACGCCAACTAACGCCCCAAACCGCCAGAGGGAAGAACAGCAACAATAGCCCCCACAGCTGTAACCATTTGGGGGCTATGGCTGCCCACTCGGCTCCCATCTGATTCAACTGCAACATTCCCATAATCGCCGGTACCGCCGGGATCACCTGCGACAGCCACACCAAGGGCTCAGGGATCAGCGCCAAGGGCCAGACAAAGCCGCTGACAAACAGAATAGGCATAGAAACCAAGAGTATCACCTGGGTCGGCAATTCGCGCCGCACAAACAGGCAGCTGAGTGCCACCCCGGCGCTGGCCGTGGTCAGTAGAAAAGGCAACATCAGCAACAACACCTGCCCCAGACTCGCCTGCAGACTCACCTGATAGACGTAGTAACACCAGCCAATATAGAGCGCACTGAACAGGCAATAGAGCAGACTGAAGGCCAACACCCGCGCACTGACCAGCATCAAGGGGCTGACCCGGTTCCAATAGCCCGGCTGACGCCATTGCCCGGCGCCGAGTATGCCTGCGCCTATCAACAAGGTCTGGTGCAAAATCAGCAGAAACAAGCCGGGCACCACATAGGGGGTATAACCCAAACCTTTATTAAACGCGGGCACGGCATTGAGTTTAATCGGCGCCAGACTCTGGGCAGCGGCCTCAGGGCTCTGGCCCGAGGCCAATAGTCCCTTGAGCTGGATCTGCTTGCCGGCATCCATACCGACACTCACCAAACCTTCTACCACGGCGGAATAGATCAGGAAGTAACTGGCATCACCGCCGAAGCTCAAGGTCGCGCCCCGTCCCAGTAACAGATCGCGGCGAAAATCAAACGGGATCACCAATAAACCATGGGCGCGGCCATCGGTGACCCAGGCCTTGGCTTCGTCGATGGCGCCGACCCGGCCGACAACCTGAATACGGGCACTGGCATCGGCGTGACGGATAAGCCGCCGTGACAGCGAAGAGTTATCGTGATCCACCACCACCAACTGCTGCTCTGTGGGTACTTGATGCAGATAGGGCAAGGGATAGAGCACAGCATAGAAGAGCACGCCGCCAAACAGGGTCAAAGAGATCGCCTTGTCACGCACCAAGGCGCGTAAATCCAACCAGATCAACTGCCATAACGAAAGGGACTTGGCTGTCATAACCTCTCCTCAAGCGGCAACTGCGACTGCAGCACCCTGGCATAACGACGGGCAAAGAACCAACTGGGGATCAACAGCAGCAGAAAGCCGAGATAACCCAGCGCCTGAGGCAGCAAGCTGGCCGGCCCGGCGCCATAGCTCACCAAAGCAACATGGGACTCTATATAGTGGCTTGATGGCATCAACAGACGCCACCACTGCGCCAGCAGCGGCATTTCTCCGGTCGGGAAGGTAATGCCCATAAAGGCAAAGGCGGGTGCAAACAGCGCGGTGCAAAAGCTGATCACCCTGGCGCAGTCGGCCAGCATAAAGAAAATCCCCTGCACCCAGAGCCAAACGCCCATCAACATCAAGAGTTGCATCGGCAGCAGCCACAGGAGTTGCCCGGCAATCGGCAGCCCCAGCAGCTGATACAGCAGCACCAAAATAAAGCCGCCGTGCAGCAACATAAAGGCGCCGTTGACCATAAACTTACTCAAAAGCACCGAGGGCATACCCAGGCGGAAGCATTCCCCCAGAGTATCCTGGCGCAGCTCACGGTTGAGACTGCCGGCAAAGGCCAGCATGGCAAATAACTGCCACAGAGCTATCAGCACAGGCGGCACCAGGAAGCCGACATAGTTGTTATTGCGGTTGAACAGTGCCGTGGTTTGGGTGCTTACAGGGCTGAGGTGAACCTCAACCTGGGACGGGTTGACACCGGCCGCCAGCTGCTTGAGCCTGGCCACCTGCTGCAAACCATCGGCCAGGGTCAGTTGCAACTGACTGGCCAGCAGTTTGCCCACCAGCAAAAACTGGCCGTTGTAGCGCAGGTCTATGGTGGGAGTATGCCCGGTCAGCAGTTCCTGTTTCAGACCATAGGGCAAGATAACCAAGGCATAGACCTCGCCGCGGCGCATCGCCTCGACCGCCTCGTCCAGCGCCAGATAGCGCCTGGGGGCGGTGACAGGATTAGCCTCAAGATGACGCCCCAGCTCACGACTGAGGCTGGAATTGTCCTGATCCACCAGCGCCACCGGCAACTGCCTGGGCAACCCGGCGGAAAACAACCACCAAAGACAGAGCACACCGATAAGCGGCAGATAGCTTATCAGTGCCAGCTGCCAGGGATCGCGCCAGACAGCCTGCCACTCTCGCCGAAGCAACTTATTCATAATCAAGACTTTTCAAGTAATACTGACATGCCCACCCGTAGATCGGCCACCGGCTCCAGCGGCCTGAGCTCCACTTCAAAGGTACGCATATCAAAGTCGTGGCCACTCTCGGTCGCCCGCCAGGTGGCGAAGTCGCCCAGCACACTGATGTGGCTGACCTCAAACTCGACACTGCGTTGCAGCGCCGGCAGTGTCAGGGTCATACGCTCGCCCTTCTTGAACTGCTTGAGTTGATCCTCTCGCACCTGAAACACGGCCCAGGCATCTGTCATATCCACCAAACTGACCACAGGGAAACCACTGGGTGCCAGCTCGCCCACCTGCAACAGCACCTCGGTGATTTCACCGCCCTTGGGCGCGCGCATCTGGCTGTCGGCGAGTATGGCACTGACCTCTTTCACCGCGCCTTCGGCCATACGGGCATTACCGGCTGCGGCGGCCTTGGTTTCTTCCCGGGCGCCCTCTTCGGTCATTTGGTACATGGCATAGGCGGCCTGCTCGGTATACTTGGCGGCCTGATATTGGGTAAAGGCTTCATCACGCTTTTGCCGGGCAAGTACGCCATCGCGGAACAGGTTTTCTACCCGGTCGAAGGTAGTCTTGGCCAGCTCACTGGCGGCCTTGGCCTTGAGCCACTGCTCGCGGGAGGCGGCAACCTGCTGCTTACGAGCACCGCTGTCGGCTTCCTGCTGCATCGCCTTGGCGGCATCACGGCCACCCTCGGCCTGCATCAGTTTGGCGTTGAGCTCGGGGCTGTCGATGGCAAACAGCAGATCCCCTTCACTGACACTGTCTCCGCGGCGCACCAACACCTGCTCTACCCGGCCCGGCACCTTGGAAGACACATTGTATTCCCTGGCCTCTATCTGCCCCTGCAACAGCTGTGGCTTGGGGGAGTAAGCCAGGATCAGCCCATATACCAGCGCCGCCACTATGGTTACCAGGGCCACTATGGCCACCAAAGGATTAACCCGCATCCTGTATCTCCTGCTTGTCACTGCGTCCGATAAATTCATCCAACTGGCCACTGACCGCCATCAAGCGGGCATAGGCCTGAACATAACGATATTGAGCCGCCAACTGCTTGGTGCGTACGGCGCTGAGTTTGAGCTCGGCATCCACTCTGTCGATAGAGGTAGACAGCCCTTGATTGAAAGCCAGTTCCCGCAGCTTGAGGTTTTCCTCTGCCAGCGCCAGAGAGCTGTTCAAGGCATTGACCTCCTCTTCGGCCTGCAGCAGTTGGCGATAGCTCTGATCCACCAACAGACTGAGATCCTGACGGGTTTGTGCCTTGGTGTATCTGGCCTGCAGCAGGGCGCTCTTGGCCGCCTGCACCTTGCCACTGCGACCATCACGGGACAGCAGCGGCACCTTGACCCCGACGCCTACCATCCAGTCGGGTTCGACCTTGGAAAACAGGCTGTCGTCTTCATAGAGGGTGTAGTTACCGTAGAGGAAAACCGTAGGGAAGTATTTTCCCTTTTCCATATCGACCAGGCCCTGAGCCTGGGTCTCTTTCGCCTCCAACAAGCGCAAGGCTGGATGCTGTTTCAGCGTCAGCTCGGTCAATTGCGGCAATGAAGGGGAGTTTGGCGCCATAAACAGCGGTGACTTGGTGGCGATATCAGTCTGGTGCAGCAGGCGTGACAAGGCTATCAGCGCCATCTCATGGCGGCGTTTGGCACTGCCGAGGTCGACCTTGGCCTGATCCAGTGCCACCTGGGCATTGAGGCGCTCGACTCTGGCGATCTGCCCCTGTTGTTCCAGTTTTTCAGCGTGGCTGTAATGCTTTTCCAGCGAGGCCACCAGCTGAGCCTGGGTTTGCACCAAAGCCTGGGTCACAGTGACTGCATAGTATCTGTCTACCAGAGTGGTAAACAGCTCACGCCGCGCCAACTCCAGTTGCTGCTTCTTCTCAGCCACCTGAGCCGCCTGAATGCCTTGAGCGGCAGAGATCTGGCCACCGGTATAAATCGGCCACATCGCCTGTAAGCTGGCTCGGAACACATCCTGCTCGGTAAAAGGAGTCACAAACATCGAGCCGGGAAGCGAGCCGATAATGCCACCTATGGCCGGTGGCAGAGTGGCGGGATCCATAGAGGCGAGTGGATTGAGATCGCTAAGATCCAACTCTATCGGTTTTGCCAGCCTGGTATAGCTGCCGTTGATGTTGAGCGATGGCAGGTTAAGGTCACGCCCGGCCTCTTGCTGCGCCTCGGCGCGGCTGACTTCCTGGCCTTCGGCCGCCAGCTTATCGCTCACCTCCAGCAACTGTTGCCAGGCCGAGGCAAAACTATAGTCTGCGGCAAGCGCAGGCTGAGCCGCCAGCGGCCACAACAGCAACCAGGCAAATTTGGTCAATTTCATCTACACCCCTAGAGTAAAAACTCTAATTCCTGAGCAAAAAGGATATCATCCTCGCTTGTCGGCCACCAGTTAACCTTGCTGCGCAGCGGCGCAAGGCCTCCAAGGCCTGGCGAAACAATTGTTAAAAACTAGACAAGCTACTGGATCCTAGTCTTTTTTAAGCTGTATTGAAACTAAGGAAGGTGCGAACCTGCACCGAGGAATAGACACACATCCTAAACTCACGAATTTAGACTTACAAAATTGCGCTGCACTTGGGCGTTGCCGAGAGCCTATTGGCGCAAATAAAGTGGCCAGCGGCGAGTGTGCTTATGGGCGTGAGCCAAGGATGGTGAGCAGACCTTATCCGTGGATGAATTTGGATGCCAGCACCAAATGGTAGTGATTACTCATAACCGCATAAGCGCAAACGTCGATGCAGAATATTGACGACAACTGCCTGATTTTATCCACTATCCAGCCACGTCTATGCTGGTAACTGCGCCCAGACAGTGCATCTTCACCACACAAAAATGCCCTTCTAACGCAACGGTTAATCACGTGGTAAAAGGGCGTACTTTCAGCATCTATCAACTGGCGACGGGCTGTGGTCATAACCAACCTCGATTGAGCTTTGATGGGTATTTCAAAGCCTAGTCAAGCCTGTGCGAAACATCAAAAAGATCTGGCTGTCCTGTCTTTTTCTAAAACAGTTGGCCAGCTTTCCGCTGAAAACTGACCACGCTTCTCAGACCTACTCAAGACTTGTCAGAGTCTTTAAATTATTTAGCATAATTGAACTTAAAAAGGTTTTTCTGATAGCTTACCCGTCCACCCCCAATCTTCTAAAAGTTCAACATAATCATCAATGTCAAATTGTTCATTCTCTAGTGGTGGGTACATATGTGAGTACCCATAACCAAGTTCGTTCAACTCTTTTCTTACTTGGGTAATATCAATATCTTTGCTAAAGATTAACATCCCCATTTTGGCACCAAATCCTTTAACCAAAAGTAGCGACTCGATTACTTCCCCAGAATCCAATGTGACCTTATGTCCAATATCAATGTCCAAATTTAGTTCACTAGATACTTTTATCCAAAAATCAAGCAGTTTCTTATACATACTAAGCCTTTAATCTTCGATTTTCTTTTCTGGTATATGGTTTACTGGGCCAACGTGACCATGAGGCTCACTCCCATTAGCCCTATCTGGATGAGTTTCCAGTCCCCTGACTTGATTTGATGGGAAGGGGTCTGATAGCTCAGCATTTAATTCGGCATATGCATCCATATCACCTTGCGTCACACCACCATTCTTCTTGTCCATTTTAGCCATCTCCACAAGAGCTTGTTTTTCTTTGCTAAAAACTTTACTCCCTTTTATACCAGCCGCAGCGGCATCTCCTATCAGTGGTATGGCACCAATTGCTGCTGCGGCAATATTTACCCCGGTAGGGTTACTTGCGGCTTCTTGAATAGCTTTGATATCACCAACAATCGGAGCCGCATCCATTACAGCATTTACCCCAGCTGATTGTTGCTCAAGGGAAAGCTTCTCCATGCCGGTTGTTCCAACAGGAGAACTTGTTGGCGTATAAGCTAAAACCCCTGTTTTCCCATCCGGATCTACGTATTTATACGGATTATTATTCCCATACGCATACCGGTTAAAGCTATGCACATCCCTGAATCCAACCGGATCATTGGCATAGAACCGCCCTATCAGTGGATCATAGTATCGTGCCTGCATATAGGTCAGGTTCAAGTCCTCATCCTGCAGGTGGCCTGTGTAGCCTATGCCGGCCTTGTCTCCCCCCAATCGTTTGCCAAACGGTTCGTAATGACTGCGACTAATGATGTTGCCGGCACTGTCCGATTCTGCAACGACTGACCCCAGCATATCTGTATGCTGATATCTAACTGTGGTTGCTGATACTTGGCTGCATATTAACAGTAACAGCAGCGTTAGGAGTTGAATTATTCGTTCCATGAGTATTCCCCTTACATGTAATCACCGCCGCCGCTACTGCCGCCGCGAGCTGTCGCAATAGCGCTTTTGCTGCCGCCGTTTCCTGTGCAAGTGACACTGATGTTATACACTGTGCCATTCTTTAATTCTGTTTGTGTGCCACTTGTACCTACCAGGGTAATAGTGCCCATGTTGATACCATTCCGATACTTTTGAATCGTACCGCTGCAGCTCGTGGATGAAGTTGACGACCAGGCTATTCGGTGCGCTGGTACATCCACAATATCAAAACATTCTTGTTTAGGAGGGCATTCACCACCAATCATGGTGTCTGATATATTGATATTCACTGTAGGAGCCGGCACAACAACCGAGGAGGTTGGGTCATCCACTTCAGCAACTATGGTTTTGCCCAAATATATACTGTCAGTCTTCATGCCGTTTTCAGAGACTCGATGTAACAACTGGCCCCCCTGACTGTACACACTGTAACTGTTTTTACCGCTTTCAGTTTTGCGTACCCGACGATTATGGCCATCGTAGCTGTAGTTGATACCTTTGGCTGAGACCATTTGCTGTCCCAGGTTATAGCTGAGCGGGTAACGGCCATTGTGGATGACATTGCCGCGGGTATCGTAC
>NZ_JBKORF010000056.1:55272-55505 GCF_047314685.1 Shewanella sp. BJSY2023SW001 | reverse complement strand
CTGTTCAATACCAAGTGACTGCTTAACTCCATCATGCAAACCATGCGAATTTGAGGATAGGCAGCATCACCAGAAGCGTTGGCAGTTTTGGCAAAAGCCTGATTGTTTTGCTCACTATCAGGTGTTCGCCACACGACACCATCGACCCCATAGAGGTTGAGCCCACACCAATGCGGATGCTCAGCTCTCTCATGCCAGGTCTTGGCACTTCGCTTAAACACATCCTGAACAAC
>NZ_JBKORF010000056.1:584-55229 GCF_047314685.1 Shewanella sp. BJSY2023SW001 | reverse complement strand
GCAACGTAATCCACCTCTTGAGGTAAGACGATATCAAGCTTATTGATGAGAGAGCGGACGGACTCGCCTCTGAATAGAGCCATACCAATCACCGCCCAAATCATGGCATCCATAGGTAACTTACGCCGCCTTAAACTGGCAACACCATGTGAATCAAGGCACGACTGAATTAACTCAGGCTCAAGCACATCGGCCAGACAGGTGAATTCGGTAAGACGATTGATATGAGTACGCGCCAAAGCTTCTGAAAGTTGCATAAAAAAATCCGATGACATGGGGTCATCGGATTTTGATCCTTTCAGTGAGATCGTCAAGCGATCTGTCTTAACTGATCGGCATTACTGCCAAGGCAGCGTTTTTTGTTGGACTGTACAGAAAGTTACTCAAGCTTCTTTAAGAGCTGAGATTCTATCCTGGACGGCATTAAATACCGTACTGTTCACGATAGGCGCTAACGGCGGCCAACTCTTGCTCCATCCCCGGTTTCTCGGCCAGGTAGGCAATCAAATCGGCCAGCTTGATGATGGCCACTATCTGGCAACCAAAGTCGCGCTCCACTTCCTGAATGGCAGACAGTTCGCCCTTGCCCTTCTCCTGACGGTCGAGGGCAATCAATACCCCGGCCAGAGTCGCGCCATTGGCCTGAATGATCTCCATGGACTCGCGAATAGCGGTACCTGCGGTGATCACATCATCCACCAACATCACCTTACCCTTGAGCTCGCTGCCAACCAGATTGCCGCCTTCGCCGTGGTCTTTCTTCTCTTTACGGTTAAAACAGTAAGGAATATCCAGATCATGGTGTTCGGCCAAGGCTACAGCTGTGGTTGTGGCGATGGGGATCCCCTTGTAGGCCGGGCCAAACAGGAGATCGTAGTCGATACCGGCATCCACCAGCGCAGCAGCATAAAAACGGCCCAGGCGGGCCAGATCCCGCCCTGTGTTAAACAGACCGGCATTGAAGAAGTATGGGCTCTTGCGGCCGGACTTCAGGGTAAACTCACCGAATCTCAACACCTGACGCTCAAGGGCAAATTCAATAAACTCGCGCTGATAGGCTTTCACGATCTCTCCTCTTGTGATTATGGGTAAGCCCTTAAGGCTCACGGGTACGAAAAAGTACTCTCTGGAGTACGAAAAAAAGGACCCTCATGGGGTCCTTAAAAAAACTTAACTCAATGCAGCCTTCTGCACATCGATAATCTCACGAATGCCATGCTTGGCCAGCTCCAGCAGACTCAGCAACTCTTCATGGCTGAACGGCTCGCCTTCGGCGGTGCCCTGGATCTCGATGATCTTGCCGGTTTCTGTCATCACCACGTTCATATCGGTTTCGGCGGCGCTGTCTTCGATATATTCCAGGTCACAGATAGGCTCACCTTCAAAAATCCCCACGCTCACGGCGGCGATAAGGAACTTGAGCGGATTGGCCTTGAGAATACCCTTGGCACGAGCCCAATTAAGCGCATCCACCAGAGCCACACAGGCACCAGTGATGGCCGCAGTGCGGGTACCGCCGTCGGCCTGAATCACATCACAGTCGATCACTATGGTGTTTTCACCCAGCAGCTTCATATCCACAGCAGCGCGCAAAGCACGGCCGATGAGGCGCTGAATTTCCTGGGTACGACCAGACTGCTTGCCCCGGGCCGCTTCGCGATCCATACGGCTATGGGTAGAACGGGGCAACATGCCATATTCTGCCGTCACCCAACCTTGGCCCTGGCCTTTGAGAAATCTCGGCACCCCTTCGGTAAAACTGGCGGTACAGAGTACTTTGGTATCGCCGAACTCGACCAGCACAGAACCTTCCGCATGGGCGGTAAACTGGCGAGTGATTGAAATGGGGCGGGTTTGAGCCGGAGTTCTGTTGCTGGGACGCATAGTGAATTCCTGTATTTTGTCGTCTGGACTGAATTGGCTGCATATTATAGGGCCTTGCGGCGCTTGACGCCATGACGGATCCGTATCGAACCGACAAAGTGTATACACTTCACTTTAACCCCGGGGGCAAGCTGTCTATAATCCTCTGCTACACCCGTCTTCAAGCAACTGGAATATCTGATGATCCACAGCATGACCGCCTACGCCCGTATCGAGCATAAAGCCGACTGGGGCACAGCCTCCTGGGAAATCCGCTCAGTCAACCAGAGATATCTGGAAACCTATCTGCGCCTGCCGGAACAGTTCCGCAGCCTGGAGCCTGTGCTGCGAGACAGACTGCGCAAGCGTCTCAATCGCGGTAAGGTAGAAGTCAACCTGCGCTACGAGCTGAACGATCAACAAGGTACCCAGCTGAATATGAATCAGGACTTGGCACTGCAACTGTTGCAGGCCGCCAACTGGGTAAAACAGCAAGCCGGCCAGGGTGAGCTCAATCCAGTGGATATTCTGCGCTGGCCTGGGGTCATGTCCTCATCTGAGCAAGACATGGATGCCATTGCCGCCGAACTGCTCAAAGCCTTCGACGGCGCCGTCGATCAGTTTATCGAAGCCCGCGGCCGTGAAGGCAGCGCCATCAAAGAGATGCTGCTGACCCGCCTGGATGCCGTTGAAGCCCAGATCGCCATAGTCCGCGAGCACATGCCCAAGGTGATGGAATGGCAAAGGGAAAAACTCAGTAACCGCCTGGCCGAAATCCAGGGCGAACTGGACCCGGCCAGATTGGAACAGGAAATGGTATTGCTGGCCCAAAAACAGGATGTGGCCGAAGAGATGGACCGCCTTGAAGCCCATGTGGCCGAAGCCCGCCGGATCCTCAACAAGGGTGGCAGCGAAGGCCGCAGACTGGACTTCATGATGCAAGAGTTCAACCGCGAATCCAACACCCTGGCCTCCAAGTCAATCAGCAGCGAAATCACCGCCGCCGCGCTCGAGCTTAAAGTGCTGATTGAACAGATGAGAGAGCAGATCCAGAACGTGGAGTGATGTTTTAACATTCACAAGTACAGCATAAAGCCTCATTTTTTGAGGCTTTTTTGTTTTCAGAAGATTTCAGGTCTTTGCCTCTGTTTTCAACCAACTGGTGAGTTTAGTGGTGAGTAGGATTGATCTAGTATGCCCTTAAATGGTGAGTAACTTTCCATACCTAAGGAGAACTATATGGGCAAGCTCAATGCACGCAAAGTCGCCGCTTTGGCCAAAGATGAACCACGCAAAACCGCAGATGGTAATGGCCTCTACTTCGTTGTACCCGCCTCTGGAGAACCTTTTTTGGATCTTGCGATTTTCAATCAACGGTTGTCGTCCAGAAATGACAATTGGATCTTATCCAGAACTATCCCTTGCAGATGCACGAGATGCGGCCTTCACGATCTTTTTATATGTTAATTGTAAATTGAAACGTTTGTTTGAATAAGGGCTGAATTTGAGCTCTTCTGACGACCGGCTCAGCGTTTAAATAACGCCTTGGATCTATGGTGATAAATCCCCAAAACTGTAAAAATCGCTTAATAAACCTGGATTCAATGAGCATGCTTAAGTTTCTTTCTGGCGCGAAGTAATCATCTGTAGAGAATGCCTGTAGTAAATCGGGGAAAGCAGTCATCACCTCTTTAACAAGCTGCTCCACATTGTTGTGACACTGAATGCGCCACAGCATAAATAACCAAAATGGTCGCAAGTCGACATCGTATTCAAAGCCGTCCATATACCCCCAGTTATATTTGCTGATTGCGGCTTCTAACATAGGTTTGAAGAATGCTTGTATACCTAAAGCCTGATACTGTTGTTGTGCTAACTTTTTGACATGGTAGCGACCGCTGCGGCGATAAATAATGCTGCTAATTTCGGCTAGCACTCGGGTGTAGTGCAGGGCATTAAATTTATCTTCGTTACTGCCCGCAAACTCGCTGATGCTAATATTTTGTGGGAACTGAGCAACGGCAAACTCAGGCAATAACTCACTGGCCTGTTTGACCAACTTAGCCGGTAAGTTGCCTTTACTCGTGGCTTTGAATGACCCATCTTGCGCCATAGCCTCATCAAGAATAAGAGCTAAATAGCGCATCACAGGACTGGCTAAAAGCGCATCTGGTGTGCTGATTGTCACCCACTGTAATTCATCAAAAGGCGCATAAAGCCAATTGGCCATTTGCGTTGGTGTTACACCACAAAAATCGGGATGAGGTTGATTATTACGATCCTGCACTTTGTGCTGTAAAACAGTGTTGAGTTCATCAAGGCTCAAATTGGGGTTCATTGCCAGCATGGTGTCAATATCATCAAATATTTGGGCATGTTGCTTGGAGACACTGCTCATACAACAACGTTTAAACTTTTTACCACTGCCACAATGGCAAGGATCGTTTCGGCCAAGCTTCATGTTGTCCCTTCTTATTATTATAGAAAAAGCGCTTCATTTTCTTGTTTACGCTGGTTCAATGTATGAGTAATAGCAGACACTGTGATTTTACTTACCCCTTGCTGCTTTGCTAGATGAGCAAACTGACTGATGGCTTCTGCGACTTCTTCAATAACTTGCCTCACCTCATTCCAATTGGCAAAGCCTGCGCTGGCAGCCAGCTTTTGCATTAGCTTAAGCGGTGGCGCTTTGCCATAACCTCCAAAGGCAGTGGCATGTTCGTTAAATGGATGTGGGCTGTAGGTAACATCGTAAAAAGGTGCAGGATTCCATTGGCCATCGTCCGTTTGCAAAAAAGCCCAGTTTTTACTGTGATCGTCTTGGTTAGACGACAGCAGGTTAAAAATGGCACGGCGAAATTGCAGTTGCCCAGCGGCTGGAGATTTACACAGCTGTCGGCTGGCTTTGATTAAATCAATATAATCTAAACTTGGCGTTCGGAAGTCTGCATCAAGCAATCCGCAGGCGCTGTGCATATGCAAGCGGCCTGAACTGCGCTTGCTGCCTAAATTGGTCTGTTCAGCGACATAATCAAAACGCTTGAGTGCTAACCACGCAGGCGCACCGCTTGTATGCGGCGCTTCAATAAGTTGCCAAATTGGCGGTTGGCACTTTGCTTGCTCGGCCATTTGCAAATAAACCGCCTCGCACAAACCTTCTTCATGTCCGAGCGCTAGATTCTTCGAGGTAAACTTAATCAACCAAGCTTCATCACCGGGCTGTGCAAAGGTTCGACAATGCCGAGTTTCCCCAGCAGGCGTATAAATCTGCGCCTTTGGTCTTGCACCACCCGAACTACCTCCGGCGACTAATGCGGCCAACACGTGTTGAGTATGCCCATCTAACTCATCTTGGTTGTCGTCCATATAATCTGACATTGAAGAATCGAACAGTGTTTGTGCTTCTAAACCCAAGGTTGCTAAATCAATGTCAGCGTGCGTCGTGGCTGAAAACTCAGATACCGGAGAAAAAGAGAGCGCTCCCATACCTTTATCACCGACAAAAGCCAGTCTATCCATTGCTGTTAATTGATTAGGCAGAATGCCTTTTTGCCGGAAAATACGATCTTGTAACAGCATGCCCCAACCATCGGGCAAACAATCCCCGAATACACCATGCACACCTTGGTGTGGCTGTTTAGGTGCGGCTTGTACTTGTGTGCTTGCCTGAATAGTAAAAGGCGATAAATTGCCAAACTGCTGCAAATAGCTGTCTGCATACTGAAAAAAAACGCCTTGTCGATTCTGAGCCAAAACCCCTACAGTGACCTGCTCACCTGAGCTTAACGTACGGGATATGGTGAGTTTTTGAATGGGTTTAAAACTCATCTTTTAGCACCTCATCAATGCTAGATGGTGTAGAAACGCGTTCTTTACTTGGTAGCGTGAGCTGATAGAGCCTATCCAATGAGTCGAGGGTCTGCCAAAGCAACAGCAATTGACGAAATGAAATTTGCCCAGTCAGCTCAAACTTCTTAATAGTGGCCGCTGGGACGCAGCTTCGCTCTGCCAGTGCTGTTCGTGACAGCTTCGCTCGTTGACGTAACTCTCGTAAATAAGCCGCATAGGCTTGGCTTACATCGATATCATCAAGTAAAGTAAAATTCATTCGCAATGACTTATTGGATACAGTTATATCCATTGTATAGGAAAATAACCAGAAATGGCTATTATTGTATCCAATAAGTGCAGTGGTGTTGAAAGTTCACTCGATCAAGCCTTCCGAAACTGTTATTTTTGAACCCAACTGTAGAGTGAAAACGGCATTGTTTTTCCGTACTCATAACCAAGAAGTGCTACCAAGATTTAGTAAAAGCCATAGGTTAGTGGTAGGTTTTTTGGTGGTGGAGGCAGCCATTTTTGAACGGTTTATTTTTATAATTTATTGATTTTTAAAGGGTATAGTCTGCTGCTCAATAAGCAGTTCCTGAACCTAGAATAATGTTCCGCGCTGTTAAAAACGTTCAAAAATCCGGCAAACCCATAGCCCCTTCAATAAGGGGCTTTGTCATTTCTAGATCTTACCTAATAGCTGGTCGGCACGCACAAATGAACACTAAGACCGGAGACAGGGCCTAATAGCGCAAACTCTGCATTGAACAGTAGCCAACTGCAGCAAACTCATCAACGAACCCGGCTTACCAACAGCGCCATGCTGCCGCAGGCTAACAGTACCCATCCCAAGTGCTGCACCACACCTGCCAGAGCCAAGCCGCTGCCGATGAGTAAGTAGTACATCAAGCCGAACAGGGCACCGGCGCTGCCGGCCTGCTGTCGGTACTGAGCCAAAGCCATGCTGAGCACATTGGGGATAGCTATTCCGAATGCCATAACCACGAGTAGCATAGGCGCCAGAAACCCGATGGAGTTCAGCGAGAGTTGTACTCCTATGGCTCCCAGAAGCAGCAGTAAAGCGGCGCCTTGCAAGAGCTTGCCTTGAGAGACTCCCTTGGAGATCAGGCATTTATTGCTGTAGCTGCCAACCAGTGAGCCCAGGCCAAGGATTAAGCCGCTGTAACCAAACTGTTCCGGCGTGAACCCAAGCCTGGCAAAGTTGAATCCACCGAGTTGGTAGTAAGAAAACAGGGCGACGTTATAGGCAGTGACCAAGAGTGCGGATTGCCAGATTTGCCTGTCACCGAGCATACGTTTACTCAAGGCGACCAGTTGCAAACTCTGCTTGCTGGTACGGGTTTCCGGCAGCCTGATAAAACAATAGGCGAATAAACCCAAGGCCATAATAAACAAAGCCAAAAACACCGCATGATGACCACCCACCTTGACCAATTGGCCACCGGAAAACATGCCGATAACCGGGCTGATAGCAATCCCAAGTCCCATCACACTAAACACTTTCCCCAACTCTTCACCGCTGAAGGCGTCACGCAGCATGGTTTGGGTGACGATAGAGCCGACAGCAATACCAAAAGCGCTGCAGGCTCTGGCGGCCATCAGCACGGCGAAGCTGGTTGTTGACATGGCCACCCAGGCTGCGACGCCATAGATAAAGAGTCCCAGCAACATGGCCTGGCGACGGCCGCAAGTGTCGGCCACTATGCCCCACACTGCCACGCCCAAAGCGAAAGCCAGGAAATAAACCGATAGAGTTTGCGCCGCCTGAGGGTAGGACACGGCAAATGTCTGCGAAATCGCCCCCAGGGCCGGGCTGTAAATGGTTTCCACTATTTGCGGGAACATTAGTAGCGCCAGCATCAACCATAGCGAAGGTTTGGTTTTCATCTCTTATCCTTATCACAATCAAGCAAGCTGCAAACCACGCCTTGCATCCAGGCTTGATTCGCGCTTTTCCGAGGCGGCGCGCAGTGTATACTCGTGATGAAACGGCACGTTAACGACATAAAGACAAGAAACATCAAAATAGGGACATCATGGCGATTATTGAGCAGGAAACTGAGTTCGATGCGGATACCTTTCCAGCCAGTGTTATCGGCATTGCGGCCGATGTTGGCCAGCATGATTCGGGCATGCACCAACACCATAAAGGGCAACTGCTTTATGCCCCCCACGGCTGCATGAGCTTTGCATTGGAGAACGCCATCTGCATCTTGCCACCCACCAAAGCCGTGTGGATCCCGCCCGGTATTTCGCACCGCGCGGTAATGACCAATGTGGTGGCCTATCGCTCTTTGTATTTTGATTGCGCCAGGTTCAACACTCCGGCTGAGCTTCGCATGATAGAGGTCAACGCCCTCTTGAAAGCCTTGATAGACAAAATGGCGCTGTGGCCGTGGAACACGCCGGAGTCGGATATGGTCAATAGCAGTGCGTTATTTTGGGAAGAGTTTTATGCCGCCAAGAAACATTCATTTCAGTTGCCACTGCCACAGGATCGCAGGTTTCGCCGATTCCGCCAGCAGCTTATCAAGGAAGCGTTTCTTGCGCCTGATATAGGCCGGCTTGCCGGCAGTGTCGGCGCCAGCACCAAGACAGTCACCCGGTTATTCAAGGCTGAAACCGGTATGACTTATCAGCAATGGCGCCAACAGTGGCGCCTTTTGAAGGCCGTAGAACTCCTATCCGGTGCCAGATCAGTCAGCGAGGTGGCCCACAAGCTGGCGTTTTCTTCCGACAGCGCCTTCATTGCCTTTTTTAAAAAGCAGACGGGCCAAACGCCTTTGAGCTTTATTCAGAATTCAATCAATTAAGGACGGTGTGAACAAGCCTCATGCGTACTCTGCGCCGGCTCATAAAATTGAATGCAAGGCTTGCTGCAGAAGCACAAATCCTTTGTAAACAGTGGGAATGGATGAATAACTTCCATAGGCGTTCCTTGCCAGAGACCACTGGGTATCGTTATAAATAACTCATTGACGCCAGGTCCCGCTCACGAGGCTACTGCAGGCAAGTTGTTGAAGCGTTGGCTGGCGTCAAGGTGTTAAACAAAGTCATAAGATTCGGCATGCCTGTTCGCCAGACCATCTTATGTTCCGGTGGTCAACTAAATACACTTTTGAATCCATGCACTATAGTGACCTGGATGTCATCAGAAGCGGTAGTCTACGCTCAGGTACAGTTGCTGGGTGTTGTCCAGCGCATATTTACCTGTGTCTATCTTGTTGTCATAGTCTTGCTTCAGGTAGCGATAACCTATCTCGGTATTGAGGTTGTCGTTCAACTTATACACAAGACCTGTCTGACCACCCCAGACAAAATTATTATCTGATCCCAGAGCGCCGCTGTCCGGTGAGGTGTGGTTAATCCCCGCGCTGGCACCGACAAACCAGTTCAGCTTGTGGGCCTGATCCAAACCTACCAGATAGTCATAGGAAACCAGTCCCATCTGCTGCTTGGCGAAGTCATCGCTGTTGTAGCTATAGGTGGCGTACAGGCGTTGGTTGGGGGTCAGGAAGGCACCACCGCGCACCATGTAGACAGCGTTGCGATCATCATCGCTGAACTTGCCGCCATCAATGGGCTTGTGAGAGTAGTCGTTTTGCTGCGCGCCGACACCACCGCCGACAAACCAGTCAGCTGCAAAGGAAGGGGCTGAGAAAGCGAGAGCCGCAGCGGAAGCCAGTATTAGAGATTGAATTTTCATAATTTACTCCTTGATCCGGGAAAGACCGGATGGCTGTTTTAAGCCGGGTCAACTTGTGTTCATCGGCAGGTTAGGGCCGTTTTGCTGAACTTTGACTGAATGAGAGCCGGAAGAGACTTTTTATCGTATAAGTTAGGTTTTTGTGTTAAAAAACTTGATGTTAGAAATGGCAATTGTTGATAGCCCGTGATGGGGTTGTGGTTGGAAATGGGACTATTAACCTGAGGGAAAAGGGATGAGACTGGTATTTGTACACGGCTGGAGTGTGACCTCCACAGAGACCTATGGTTATTTGCCCCAGGCATTGGCCAAGCTGGCAGACACTGAGCTTGAGGTGAGTCATCTGCACCTGGGGCGTTATATCAGTTTTCAGGACCAAGTGAAGCTGGAGGACGTTGCGCTGGCTTTCGAGGCTGCCAGACGTGAAGTGCTGGGGGATGAGCCTTTCGCGGTGATCACCCACAGCACTGGCGCGGCCGTGATACGTTGTTGGTTGGAAACCTTCTTCGGCGCTCAAAAGCTGGCGGCTTGTCCCGTGACTCATATGATCATGCTGGCACCGGCCAATCACGGCTCAGCTTTGGCACAGCTTGGCAAGTCGCGCCTTGCCAGGATTAAGGCCTGGTTTGATGGATTGGAGCCAGGGCAGAAGATCCTTGACTGGTTGGAGCTGGGCAGCCTGGGGCAGGCTGCTTTAAGTCAAGCCTGGCTTAACTATGATTTTGAAGTTGCTAGGCTTTGGCCCTTGGTGCTGACTGGCGAAAGCATAGATGCATCCCTCTATGATTATCTCAACTCCTATACCGCCGAGCCTGGCTCGGATGGTGTGGTGCGGGTCGCGGCGGCGAATATGAATTATGCTCGGCTGCAATTGGTGGAGCAGGCTCAGGAATGTGACAGCTTTGATGGTGCCTGCGTGGCCAAGCTGGTGCCGGCAAGTTTCATTCAGGCTCCTGTCAGTGGCTTTGGCATTATTCCCAGGGCCAGTCACAGCAAAGAAAAAATGGGGATCATGCGCTCTGTCAGTCGCAGAAATGCCACTAACAAGCCGGTGGTGCAGGCGATTCTTAATTGGTTGAAAGTCGACTCGGTAGAGGCTTATCGTCATGCCTGTCAGGAGTTTGCGCGGCAAACCCAAAGCCGGGCTACCAAGAAGCGTTACACTATGTTGGTGATTCGGGTGTGGGATGATACCGGCGCCGCCATAGAGGATTTCGATTTCTATCTGCTCAGTGGCGAGCAGTATCTGCCGGGTATTTTGCCTAAGGGCTTTATGCAGGATAAACAGCGCAATCAGCAGAGCCGCAACTGCCTGACTCTGTATCTGGATGCCGCCAAGATGCAGACCCTGCCTCAGGGTAAAATCGGTTTTAAGCTGGTACCGCGCCCCGATGATGGCGGCTGTTATTATCGCGCGGCTGAGTTCCAGTCTGATGCCGGCGCGGTATCCAGGCTGCTGAAGCAAGACGCCACTTTGGAAGTGGATCTCTTGCTTAAGCGGCATCGTGATGGCGGGCTGTTTACCCTTGTCAGCCCTGAAGAGGGCGGCGATTTTTCCCGCTTACCTCCCCAGGGGGAACTTGCCGAGATTTGATGGCTAATTTTTTACAGTACTCCTGCTAGCCACAGACCTTGGTCCTCTTGACATTGTTCCGGGCGCTCCCTAGTCTGCTTGAACAATAGTCAAGGTGGTAAGCAATGGAAATCAAGTATCAGTTAAAGCCCGCCGCAGAGCGTCGCTCAGAGCAGTTTTGTCCTGAAGGTAATGTTGGCTTTGGTCGTCTGCGCACCGACCATATGTTCATGATGGATTATTATGATGGCGAGTGGCGGGATCCCCGCATCGTCCCCTACGGTCCGTTTGAGATGGCTCCCGGCGCGATGGCGCTGCATTATGGTCAGAGTATTTTTGAGGGCGCCAAGGCCTTTATGCATGAAGACGGTGAGATTTATACTTTCCGGCTCAACAAGAATGCCGAACGCATGAACCGCTCTGCCGATATCGTCTGTATTCCCAATATTGATGAAGCCATGCAGCTTAAGGCGATCAACGCCCTTATCGATGTCGACCGTCTCTGGTTCCCCATGCAGGAAGGGGCTTGCCTCTATATCCGGCCCTTTATTTTTGCCACCGAAGACAGACTGTCAGTCAGCCCGGCTAACCGCTACACCTTCTGTGTGGTGATGAGTCCCAGCGGCGCCTACTATGGTGAGAGTCTCAACGCCATTCGCCTGCTGATCAGCAAAGAATTCCATCGTGCGGTATCCGGCGGTACCGGAGCCTCCAAGGCTGCCGGCAACTATGCCGCTTCCCTGCGTGCCGGTAAGGCCGCCGCCGCTCACGGTGCTTCCCAGGTGTTGTATCTGGACTCGACCAATGAATATATCGAAGAAGCCGGAGCGATGAACCACTTCCATATTCTCAAGGATGGTACAGTGATCATCCCTGAGTTTACCGATACCATACTCAAGTCGATCACCTCTCAGTCAATTATTGAGCTGGCGCCACTGCTTGGCTGTGATGTCCGCCAGGAGCAGGTCAAGCTTGATGATTTTATCGCAGGTGTCGAGTCAGGCGAGATCATCGAAGCCGGCGGTTTCGGCACAGCGGCCGTGGTTTCTCCGGTCGGCTCCTACATTTTTGAAGATGGCCGGGTGGTCACCGTTGGTGACGGCAAGGTGGGTGAACATGTCAGCCGCATCTATAAAGTTTTCACCGAAATCCAGAAAGGGCACAGACAAGGCCCACAAGGCTGGGTCTGCAAAGTGCCCAGGCAGGAAAAGGCATAAGCCAATAACCCACCATTGATAAAAACGCGGTCATTTGAGCCGCGTTTTTTACGAGCTGATTTTATTTTCGGCTGAGTAAGGCTTGTGCTTGCACTTCTGTCATTGGGCGTCCCAACAGGAAGCCCTGGGCCTGATCGCAGCCCTGGGCGGCGAGGAAGTTAAGCTGGGCCTGGGTTTCAACCCCTTCGGCCACCACCTGTAACTCCAGGCTGTGAGCCAGTACTATGATGGCGCTGGTAATGGCGGCATCGTCAGGATCTTTGGTGATATCGCGGACAAACTCACGGTCAATTTTTAAGGTATCCAGCGGAAAACGCTTGAGATAGGCCAGACTGGAGTAGCCGGTACCGAAATCATCGACCGCCAGGCTTAATCCCAGCCCTTTCAGTTGATTGAGTATTTCCACCGATTCCAGCGGTTGTTGCATCACCGCTGACTCTGTCAGTTCTATCTCAAGTAGATCAGCGGCCAGACCATGCATGGCAAGAGCCACTTCTATGCTGGAAATAATGTCTGACTGCAGCTGTTTGGCAGAGAGATTGATCGCTATCGGAACTGCTTTCAGCCCTTGATTCTGCCAGCGCTCCAGTTGACTGCAGACACTCAGTAGTACCCACTGACCTATGGCGTTGATCTGGCCGGTTTCCTCGGCCAGCGGAATAAACTCTGCCGGAGAAATAGGCCCAAGCTCCTGGCTTTCCCAACGCAGCAGGGCTTCCATGCCGGTGAGTTTGCCGCTATGGACGCAGAATTTGGGTTGATACAGCAGGTAGAATTCATCGCGTTCCAGCGCCTGTTTCAGCCCGGCTTCCAGCTGCACATGGCGCACCGCATAGGCGTTGAGTTTAGCTGTATAGAACTGGAAGTTATTGCGTCCCAGTGACTTGGCATGGTACATGGCGGTGTCGGCAAACTTCAGCAGCTCCAGCGCATCTTCGGCATCATCCGGATAGAGGCTGATGCCTATGGATGGTGAAACATTGAGACTGAAGTTCTCCAGTGAGAAGGGGCGATCAAACACCGCCAGCAGTTTTTCGGCGATGACGGTCGCCGCCTCGGTTTTTTGCAGCCCTTCGAGAATGATGATGAACTCATCACCACCCAGACGGGCAACAGTATCCCCATCTCTTATCGCTTGGGTCAGTCTGGAGGAAACTGCTTTCAGCAGTTGATCGCCCACATGATGGCCCAAAGAATCGTTAATGTGTTTGAATCTGTCCAGATCCAGGAACAGCAGGGCGACCAAGTTACGGTTACGGTGCGCCTGGCGCAGGGCATGATCCAACCTGTCCTGGAACAGAGTGCGATTGGGCAGGCCTGTGAGCTGATCATAGTTGGCCAACAGGCGCAGATCTTCCTCGGCCTGTTTGCGGTCTGTGATATCGGTAAATACCACCACGAAATGGCTGGCTTCGCCCTGGCTGTTGAGCACCTGATTGACTTCCATCCACACCAGCAGCGGCTGCTTGCAGTGGGTGCGGATCTGCACTTCACCGGACCAGTGTTTTTGGTTCAGCAATTGATGCTCTATCTGTTGATAGAAGCTTCTGTCATAGAGGCCACGGGTCAGGAACAGGAAAGGCTTACAGGCGATCTGCTGTTCGCTGAAGCCTGTTGTGCTGCAAAATGCCGGATTGACCGAGATGATGCGGTAGTTGAGATCGCAAACCACCACAGACTCATTCATGCTTTCCAGTACCTGGGATGATAGTCGCAGCGCCTCTTCCTGACCGCGGCGCATACTGATATCTGTGAAAGTGCCTGCCAGGCGCAATGGCTTGCCGCTACGGTCGCGCTCGACGATCTTGCCGCGATCCAACACCCAGCTCCAGTTGGCGTCGGTGAGTTTGATACGATACTCGGCCTCGAAGAATTCGGTATCTCCCTGCAGGTAGCTCTCCAGTGCCGCTTGAACCTGGGGCCTGTCATCGGGATGCACCAGTGCCATCTGCCTACTGGCGTTGGTTTCCGCCGGTGCTTCCGAGCCTTGTTTGGGGCCGGTAACGAAGAAGCGATCATCTTCCAGCTGCCAGTCCCACATGCGGTCACCCGAGCCCCATAGCGCCAGTTTCAGCCTTTCTTCGGAAAGTTGAATGTTGGACTGGGTTTGCTGTTCGAGGCGGCGTTGAGCAAGGAAATGTCTTAGCCAGAGGCTAAACAGTATCAGTGTCAGTGTCAGGTAAAACAGATACGCCTGAGTGGTGCGGTAAAAGGGGGCCGGTACCGTGAGTTTTAGCAGTAGCTGTTCTTGTCCTTCAGGGTTGTGTTGTAACTGATGGCGGACAAACAGCCGATAGTTGCCAGGCGCCAAGTTGGTATAGCTGATTTCGTGCAGCGACTGGGCCGGGTGCCAGCTTTTGTCCCAGCCTTCAAGAAAAAAGCTGAATCTGTGGCGTTGGGGATAGGCAAAATCCAGTGCTGAGATCTCAAAGCTTACCAACTGCTCGCTGTAAGGAATCGTCAATTTGGGAACGTGACCAAGATCCAGCCGTGGGAAATAGCTGTTGCCCATGCGGTAACCTGCCAGGGCCAGTTTAGGTTGTTTACGAACTTTGGGGACTTGTTGAGGGTAGAAATGGTTCAATCCATTGATGCCACCAAACCAGATACTGCCATCCGTATCCTGCCAACTGACATTGCCGTTGAACTCCAACGCCTGTAATCCTTCATGTTCATTGAAAGTCAGCACCTTTTCCTTGTCTACGGCAAAGCGACTGATCCCTGAATTACTGCTGAACCAGAAGTCGCCACTCTCGTCTTGTTCAATGGCATAGACGGTGTTGCCCGGTAATCCCTGATTACGGTCGAAGTGCTGCAGCTCACCTTGACGCAAGCGGCTGAGACCGCCGTGAGTAGCAAACCAGATGTTGCCGTCTCTGTCTTTGAGTATGTCCCGCACCATGGGATTGACCAGACGATCACCGCGGATGATCTGCTGTTGACCTGTGTCAGGTTGCAGCCAATAAGCTCCGTTGGTAGTACCGACCCAGATGCCGTTATTGGCTGTGGTCAGACTGAGGATCATTTGCTCTTGTGGGCCATCTTCAAGATACTCGTTGACAAAGTGAGCTTGGAACCCCCTGGTTTCCGGGTTGAAATGGTATAGGGTGTTGCCGACACCGAGCCAGATATGCTCATCTGGACTGATGAGCAAATCACGAATAGCGGGTTTGTTACCCGGAGGACGATAGAGCTGCATTTCGCCGCTGTTGTTCAGGCTTATCAAGCCGCCACTGCTGGCCAGCCACAATCTTTGGTGACTGTCTTGGGCAATCGCACTCACGGTGAGATCCAAAAAGGATTCATCCTGGCCGAGCAGCTTGGCAAGCTGATTGTGGTGGGAAACAAAGCGGCCATCGGCCGTTATATGAAATAAGCCGGCCCTATCTGTGCCCAAATATAGCAGGCCGTCTTTAGCGCGGAATATAGCGCGGATATTATTGTCCCGCTGACGCTCCAAGGGTTGTTGATTGTTGTAGATATGCTTGAAGTATTGCCGGGCCAGGTTCACCTTGTCTATGCCGGAAAACAGGCTGCCAATCCACAAGATCCCGTTATTGTCCTGCAGCAGGCTGTAGACATCATTATCACTGAGGCTGTTGGGATCCGATGGGTCATAGCGATAGTGTCTGGCTTGCCACTGACCTTCTTTAAGCTGTAGTTGGATAAGTCCTGTCTGTTGCCCACCAAGCCAGATGTCACCTCTGTTGTCGAAGATAAATTCGAGAATGCCCCGATTGGGTTTGGGTAAACGATAGATAAGCTCTGGGTTGTTCAAACCCGGCGGATAACGCCAGAGTGCGTCATCAATTGCCAGCCACAGGGCGCCATCTTCGCTTTGGCGCGCCTGTACCGGATGTCCATGTTCGGCATCGGGTAAGGGCAGGGGCTTGAGTCCTTCATTACGCAAAAGCAGCAAACCATCACTCTGGCTGCCAATCAGCAAGGCATCTTTTCCTATGGGGGTCAGCACTTGGATATCTGTGCTGATATTTTGCCTCAGTGACAGCTCATGCAACTCGTCGCTGTCAGTATCCAGGGCGTAGAGTCCGTTGCCGCTACCGATCCAGAGTGTGTCTCCCACCAGAGCCAGGCGGTTAATTTTTTTGCTGCTGAGCCCCTGGTCGCGGCCAATGGAAGTGAATACGCCTGTTTGTAGATCCAGGCGGTTCAAGCCGCCATTGAAGGTGCCTACCCAAAGTTGTCCCTGGCCATCCTGTAGTATGTCGGTGACATGATTATCCGACAATGTCTGGCTGTGGTAGGGGTCATGCTGAAACAGGGTAAAGTCGATGCCGTTGTAACTGTGTAAGCCATCCTGGGTGCCAATCCACAAGATACCGGCCTTGTCCTGGTAGAGGCTGGTGATGCTGTTCTGGTTAAGGCCATTCATGCTGCTGACATGCTGAAATTTGAGCTGGGGCACAGGTTCAGCCCTGAGCTCAAACAGGCTGACAGATAACAGCAGAGCGGCGAGTAAGCAACAGATCCGCGACAAGAATCCCTCTTCTTTGGTGGCTTGGGTTAGTGATAATGTAACCATTCTCTATGGGGGAGGGCTGACAGGCGTTTCAAGGCATTATTGAAACTGTGCAGGCCAATGTTGACCTATCTTCTGCTTCCTTCCAATGTTTGCCTTGTATAAACATCCATCAGTCTCGCAGAGTCAGTAAACTCCTAATACAGAATGGTATTACTTATAACAGATTTCTTTTCTCTGTTTGGCAAACTTTATATTGCATGGTTGCAAATTGGAATGAAAAAAGGCCCCGCCGGAAGGGAGGAAGCGGAGCCTTTACAAAAGGGAAGCGGCAATCAATTACTTAACAGGGGGGATTGCCTTGAGCTAAAGCTCAACTGAATTTTAGCAGCCGCGGTCCGGGATCCGGACCTGACCTTCCATCAGAATGCGCGCCGAGCGACTCATGATGGCCTTGGTCACCTGCCATTGGCCGTCCTTGAATTCGGCCTCGGCGCCGACTTTCAAAGTTCCAGATGGGTGGCCGAAGCGTACCGAGCTGCGCTCACCGCCGCCGGCCGCCAGGTTAACCAGGGTGCCCGGGATAGCTGCGGCCGTGCCTATGGCCACTGCCGCCGTGCCCATCATGGCGTGGTGCAATTTACCCATCGACAGAGCGCGAACCAGGAGGTCTACATCGGTTTCGGCCAACTGTTTGCCACTGGAAACCTGATGCGCCTGCGGTTTGGCCACAAACGCTACCTTGGGAGTGTGTTGGCGGGTTTCGGCTTCGGATAGCTCCTTAATCAACCCCATTGCCAGCGCGCCGTGTGCCCTAAGCAGCTCAAAGCGAGCGAGCGCCTCGGGATCGCCGTTGATCTCCGGCTGTAGTTCGGTACCTTGATAGCCGAGATCGGCGGCATTGACGAAAATGGTCGGGATCCCGGCATTGATTAGCGTTGCCTGAATTTTGCCACTGGGGTGTACCTCGGTGGGAACCGTCAGCTCATCCACCAGCTTGCCGGTAGGGAACATGGCACCGCCGTCTTCTCCATCATCGGCGGGGTCGATAAATTCCAGCACGATTTCGGCGGCGGGGAAGGTGACACCGTCGAGCTCAAAGTCACCGGTTTCCTGCACTTCACCGGCGCTGACCGGCACCTTGGCGATAATGGTCTTGCCAATATTGGCCTGCCAAATCCGCACTTCGCAGATGCCGTTTTCCGGTACCCGTTCCGGGGCCACCAGACCGGCATGCAGGGCAAAGGCGCCGGCCGCGGTGGAAAGGTTGCCGCAGTTGCCGCTCCAGTCGACGAAGGGCTTATCTATGGAGATCTGACCATAGAGGTAGTCCACGTCGTGGCCGGGAACCTGGCTGGCATTCATGATCACGCATTTGCTGGTACTCGAGGTCGCGCCGCCCATACCGTCTGTGTGTTTGCCGTAGGGGTCCGGGCTGCCGATGACTCGCATCAACAAGGCATCGCGGGCCGGGCCGGGCACTCTGGCCGTCTCGGGTAGATCGTCCAGGCGGAAGAACACCCCCTTACTGGTGCCGCCGCGCATATAGGTGGCGGGAATTTTTATCTGTGGTTTAAATGCCATGGCATTGGATCCTTTGAGATAAATATTTTTATCAGTCGGCCATAACCTTGGCTATGGCCGACTTGGTCACGCATCAAGGGCCGGCTTAAACATTGCCTTGCAAGAAGTCCTGCGCGAAACGCTGCAGCACACCACCGGCTTCATAGATGGTCACTTCTTCGGCGGTATCCAGGCGGCAGCGCACAGGTACTTCCACCGTTTCGCCATTGCTGCGATGCAGCAACAGGGTCAGAGTGGCACCGGGAGTGCGCTCGCCGAGAACGTCGAAGGTTTCTGTGCCGTCTATGCCCAGAGTCAGCCTGTCGGTCCCCGGGAAAAACTCCAGCGGCAACACGCCCATGCCTATCAAGTTGGTTCGGTGAATGCGCTCGAAGCCTTCGGCCACAATGGCCTCGACTCCGGCCAGGCGCACGCCCTTGGCGGCCCAGTCTCGGCTGGAGCCCTGGCCATAGTCTTTACCGGCTATGATGCACAGGGGTTGCTTGCGCTCCATGTAGGTTTCTATCGCTTCCCACATGCGTACCTGTTGCCCTTCGGGCTCGATACGGGCCAGCGAGCCCTGGATCACCTTGCCGTTGTCGTCCTTGACCATTTCGTTGAACAGTTTGGGGTTGGCAAAGGTGGCCCGTTGGGCCGTCAGATGGTCACCTCTGTGGGTGGCGTAGGAGTTGAAGTCTTCCTCCGGCAGGCCCATCTTGGCCAGGTATTCGCCGGCGGCGCTGGATGGCAAAATGGCGTTCGATGGCGACAGGTGATCTGTGGTGATGTTGTCACCCAATACCGCCAGTGGCCGCATCCCCTTGAGCGCACGTTCACCGGCCAGGGCGCCTTCCCAGTAGGGTGGACGACGGATATAGGTGCTCATTGGGCGCCAGTCATATAGAGGGTCGACCCCATCACCGTATTCCACGGCGATATTGAACATGGGCTCATACACCTTGCGGAACTGCTCCGGCTTGACCGACGACTTGACGATGGCATCTATCTCTTCGTCGCTGGGCCAGATGTCCTTGAGGGTTACGGCGTTGCCGTTCTGATCTGTGCCGAGTGGGTCTTTCTCTATGTCGAAACGCACAGTCCCTGCAATGGCGTAGGCCACAACCAAAGGTGGCGAGGCCAGGAATGCCTGCTTGGCATAAGGGTGGATTCGGCCATCGAAGTTACGGTTACCGGACAATACCGCGGTGGCGTACAGATCTCTGTCGATCACTTCCTGCTGGATTTTGGGATCGAGCGCGCCGCTCATGCCGTTACATGTGGTACAGGCGAAGGCGACTATGCCAAAGCCCAGCTGTTCCAGGTAAGGCAATAGCCCTGCCTCGCGCAGATAGAGGTCCACCGCCTTGGAACCGGGTGCCAGAGAGGTCTTGACCCAAGGCTTGCGTACCAGGCCTTTTTCCACTGCGTTGCGGGCGATAAGACCGGCAGCAATCACGTTGCGTGGGTTACTGGTGTTGGTACAGCTGGTGATGGCGGCAATGATCACGGCGCCGTCCGGCATCAGGCCTTCTTGCTGCTCTACCTTGCCGGCAATGCCTTTGGCGGCCAAGTCGCTGGTGGCCAAACGGGCATGCGGGTTGGAAGGACCGGCCATGTTACGCACCACGGAGGAGAGATCGAACTCCAGTACCCGCTCATATTCGGCGCCTTCGAGGCTGTCGGCCCACAGACCCGTGGTCTTGGCATAGTTCTCCACCAGCGCCACCTGGTCGTCATCACGGCCGGTGAGGCGCAGATAATCTATGGTTTGCTGATCGATATAGAACATGGCGGCAGTGGCGCCATATTCGGGAGTCATGTTGGAGATGGTTGCCCTGTCACCCAGGGTCAGGCTGGCGGCGCCTTCACCGAAGAATTCCAGATAGGCACCCACCACCCGCTCTTTACGCAGGAATTCGGTCAGCGCCAGCACTATATCCGTGGCGGTAATGCCGGGAGCGGCCTTGCCGGTCAGCTTGACGCCGACTATGTCCGGCAGGCGCATCCAGGAGGCACGGCCGAGCATCACGCTTTCGGCTTCCAGACCACCCACGCCTATGGCGATCACCCCGAGGGCATCCACGTGTGGCGTGTGGCTGTCGGTGCCGACACAGGTGTCAGGGAAGGCTACGCCGTCGCGGCTCTGGACCACGGGGGACATCTTCTCCAGGTTGATTTGGTGCATGATGCCGTTACCGGGCGGGATCACATCGACGTTTTTAAAGGCTGTCTTGGTCCAGTTGATAAAGTGGAATCTGTCTTCGTTGCGTCTGTCTTCAACGGCGCGGTTTTTCTCGAAGGCATCCGCTTCAAAGCCGGGGTGTTCCACCGCCAGAGAGTGATCCACAATCAGCTGGGTCGGCACCACAGGGTTAACCTTGGCCGGATCGCCACCCTTGTCGGCGATGGCATCACGCAGACCGGCCAAGTCAACCAGTGCTGTTTGGCCGAGAATGTCGTGACACACCACCCGCGCCGGGAACCAGGGGAAGTCCAGATCCCGTTTGCGTTCGATAATCTGTTCGAGGAAGTCGTTGAGCCTGCCGGGCTCGGCGCGGCGTACCAGGTTTTCGGCCAACACCCGTGAGGTGTAGGGCAATTTGGCATAGGCTCCGGGGCTGATGGCCTCGACTGCGGCGCGGGTATCGAAATACTCGAGGCTGGTGCCGGGCAGGGGAATTCGGTAATTGGTATTCATGAGTTCTGTCCACTGAGAAGCAACTGCAAAAAGAGCCGGGCCCCTGCTTAATTGGGTGCCCGCTCTTGCTTATTCATCTGGCGGCCCTTTGGCCACCGCCGGGATCAACGCTCGCTGAGAGGCGTTACCTTGCGTGGCTCAACCCCAACATAATCGGCACTCGGGCGGATAATGCGGTTGTTGGCGCGTTGCTCCATCACGTGCGCGGCCCAGCCGGTGAGGCGGGAGCAAACGAAGATGGGGGTAAACAGCTTGGTGGGGATCCCCATGAAGTGATAGGCACTGGCGTGGAAGAAGTCGGCGTTACAGAAGAGTTTCTTCTCTTCCCACATCAGGGCTTCACAGGCGACAGAAACGCGATAGAGGCGATCATCACCGTATTCTTGCGCCAGCTTTTCCGACCACTCTTTGATGATCACGTTGCGGGGGTCTGACTCGCGGTAGATGGCGTGACCAAAGCCCATGATCTTCTCTTTGCGCTCCAGCTTGCCCTTGAGCACTTCGCGGGCATGGTCTTCATCGCGCATATCCTGAATCAGCTCCATCGCCGCCTCGTTGGCGCCGCCGTGCAGAGGGCCGCGCAGTGAGCCAATGGCGCCCGTGATGCAGGAATGCATGTCAGACAGGGTAGAGGCGCAAACCCGGGCGGTGAAGGTAGAGGCGTTGAATTCGTGCTCGGCGTAGAGGATCAGTGACACATCCATAACCCGGGCGTGCAGGGCCGATGGGGCTTCGCCGTGCAGCAGGTGCAGGAAGTGGGCGCCTATCTGGTCGTCATGGGTTTCTGTGTCTATACGCACGCCGTCATGGCTGTAGCGATACCAGTAACAGATGATGGAGGGGAAAGCCGCCAGCAGACGGTCGGCCACTTCACTCTGCTCGGAGAAATCTTTTTCGGTTTCCAGGTTACCCAGCATGGAGCAACCGGTACGCATAACGTCCATAGGATGGGCATCGGCCGGGATCCGCTCCAGCACCTCTTTCAGTGCCTGTGGCAGGCCGCGCATGCCTTTGAGTTTCTGACGATAGGCCGCCAGTTGAGTTTCGGTGGGCAGTTCGCCGTAGAGGATCAGGTAGGCCACTTCCTCGAAGCTGACGTTTTCGGCCAGATCTTTGACGTCATAGCCGCGGTAGGTCAGGCCTGAGCCGGACTTACCGACTGTGCTCAGTGAAGTTTCGCCTGCGCTTTGGCCGCGTAATCCGGCGCCGCTCAGTTTCTTGTCAGTCATAATGCATTCCCTCTTCCGTTACACTCTTGTCAATTTGTTGGCCAGCCATGGCTGGTCTGGTTTGCGGTTGCCTTTTTCAGCGCTCTGGGGCGCTGTGTAGGGCGGCAACCCCGGGTGTTTCATGGGGCAAACCCTGCAACCGGCGCGTCTGCGCCGGTCAATCATCCCTGGATCCAGCCGTTACTTTTGGCTGAACAGCTCATCGAGCTTGGTTTCGTAGTGGTGGTAGCCGAGGAACTTATACAGATCTTCACGGGTTTGCATGGCATCGACCACATTGCGTTGATGACCGTCGGCCATCAGTGCCTGCATCACTTTCAGGGCGGCCAGGTTGGCGGCGCGGAAGGTGCTCAATGGGTAGAGCACCATGTCGGCACCGGCTTCGGCCAGTTGTTCCTTGTTGAACAGTTCTGTCTTGCCGAATTCGGTCATGTTGGCCAGGATTGGGGCGTTGACGGCCGCCTTGAATCGACGGTACTGATCCAGCTCGGTCAGCGCCTCGGCAAAGATCATGTCGGCCCCTGCCTCGATATAGGCCTGGGCGCGTTCGATACCGGCATCCAGTCCTTCCACGGCAACCGCGTCTGTGCGGGCCATGATGACGAAGTTCTCATCTGTGCGGGCATCCACGGCAGCCTTGATACGGTCAACCATCTCTTCGGTGCTGACCACGGCCTTGTTGGGTCTGTGACCACAGCGCTTCTGTGACACCTGATCTTCCATATGCACGGCGGCGACACCGGCCTTTTCAAACTCCTTGATGGTGCGGGCAATGTTGAAGGCGCCACCCCAACCTGTGTCTATGTCGACCAACAGCGGCAGTTCGGTGGCCGATGTGATGCGGCCGGCATCGATCAGTACATCGTTCATTGAGGTCATGCCGAGATCCGGCAGGCCGTAAGAGGCGTTGGCGACACCGGCACCGGAAAGGTACAGGGCCTGAACACCGGATTGCTCGGCCATCAGGGCGAAATAGGCATTGGTGGTTCCCACGATTTGAAGTGGCTTGGCCTTGGCCAGAGCCTGGCGGAATCTGAGTCCTGCGCTGCGAGTCATCTGTTTGCTTCCTTATATTGAGTCCAGGGCGGCATGCTCCGCCTGAAGCTGTTTGAGTCTGAGTTCGGTATTGCGCCGTCCCTGCTCGATATGACGGCGCATCAGCAAGCCGGCCAGTTCGGCATCGCGCTGGGCTATGGCTTCGACTATGCGTCTGTGCTCGGCGATGGCTTTGACCGGGCGGTTCTTATTGGTGCATTGATAGCGATACATTCTCAGTAGGTGATATAAGCCGCCGATCAGGGTTTCTTGTAGGTGCTTGTTACCGCTGGCGCGGATGATCTGGTAGTGAAAGTCCACATCACCCTCTTCCTGAAAATAGGTATCGCCTTCTGCCAGCGCCGCTTCCTGACGGGCCAGCAGTTGCCATAACTGGCTGAGCTGCTCATCGGTTATCCGTTTGGCGGCCAGTTCACAGGCCATGGCTTCCAGCGTGCTGCGCAGTTCGTAGAGGTCGTTGAGCTCGGCCACTGTCATGGCGGCGACTCTGGCGCCCACATGGGGGATGCGTACTACCAAGCGCTGACGCTCGAGGATCTGCAAGGCCTCGCGGGTTGGACCGCGGCTGATACCGTACTTGAGTGCCAGCGCCTGTTCGTTGATCTTGCTGCCGGGGGCCAGCTCACCCTTGATGATGCTGGTTTGAATTTGCACTAGAATCTGATCCACCAGGGTACTGCTCTTCTCCGAAGTGGTTTTATCGACGCTGTTTTTGTCCAACACAGGTGCCTGAGTCACTGGTTAAGTTTCGCTCGATTGTTGACTATGGTTCGACATTAGATGTGATCCAGGTCATTGTCAACAATCTGCTTACCTAGACGTAAGTCTAATATTTTGTGGTATTTGCTCTTTAAGTTTTTACTAAACAAAGCCTTAGCTATTATTTTAAAACTTGCTGTTAGCATGGGTTTACACTTGCCATTGCAACTATTGTCGACAATCTTGTTTTAAACAGTTTTCTTAATGGGCGACAGATAGAATGCTTCTTGTCAGCGGCAGGCAAGGAAAAGAGGGGGAGCTTGGTTGTTTTTCTGACTGTGGGCCGTTGAATAGGGAGCATGAGTCATTGCCAACCAGGTAAGGGCGGCTCTCCCGGAGTGAGTCGTCCGAGTGATGAGAGAGGCAAGAATGACAAGAGTGAAAAAAGTATGAGCGCAGAAATCATCAGCACAGCAAAACCGAATCGGATATTGATAAGCGCCTGTTTATTGGGGCAAGAGGTACGCTATGACGGTGGCCATAACTTGCTCAATGATGTCAGAGTGCAGCTATGGCAGGCCCAAGGACGGCTGGTGCCTTTCTGCCCCGAGTGCGCCGGTGGCTTGCCGACACCCAGAGCACCGGCCGAACAGATACAGGGACGAGTGCTGACCTGTGACGGTGAGGACGTGACCGAGGCCTTTGAGCTAGGCGCCGAGTTGGCACTGGCCAAGGCACAGCAACAGCAAGTGGTTGCTGCCATTCTCAAGGCCCGCAGTCCTTCCTGTGGCAAAGGCCGGGTTTACGATGGTAGTTTCTCCCGCCAACTTAAAGAGGGCGACGGCGTGACCGCCGCCTTGCTGATGCGCCATGGCATTCAAGTGTTCAGCGAGTTTGAGTTGGACGCCGTTGAGAAGTATCTGACTGAATGCGATAAAAGTGCTTGAGTCGAAATACTCAGTTTTAAAATAACAATGCCGGGCTTAGACCCGGCATTGCTGTGTCTTCGACAATCACTGTCAGTGGCTTTTTTGTGCCAGCTTACGGTAGTCGTCGGCAGGTTGGTATTCGGCCAGTAGTTGATCGATTTGGGCATCCTTTTGTTGCCAGATGTCATTGAGCCAACGCTGAAACTCGACCCTGTACTCTGGTTCGCTGAAGTAGCGAACAGAATCCACCTGCGGCACAGGCAGAGCCTCAATTCGCACCACGATTTTGTGCACTTTACCCTGCATCACTGCACCGAGAATATCCTTGGGAGCATCGGGATAAACCACAGTCACGTTCAACAAGGCATCAAATTGCTCGCCCATGGCCGACAGGGTAAAGGCGATGCCACCGGCTTTTGGCCGCAGCAGGTGTTTGTAGGGGGATTTTTGCCTTTGTCGTTTGTCTTCGGTGAAGCGACTGCCTTCCACATAGTTGATGATGGAAGTGGGCAAGTCTTTGAACTTTTCACAGGAGCGCCGGGTTGTTTGCAGATCCTTGCCCCTGAGCTTGGGGTTCTTCTTCAGCTTTTCCGGGCTGGTACGGTTCATAAAGGGCATGTCCAGCGCCCAGCAACCCAGGCCCATGATGGGAACATACAGCAGCTCTTTCTTGAGAAAGAACTTCAGCATGGGAATGTTGTTGCGCAGGATATAAGTCTGCGCGGCAATATCAAAGCCACTGAGGTGGTTACTGATCAGTAGATACCAACCATCCGGCTTGAGGCTTTCAAGCCCCTGCACATCCCATTCGACCTTGGCTATTAGGTGCAGTATACCGCCATTGCAACTGGCCCAGGCCCACATGAAACGGTTCATTAGCCGGGTCATGGCGATACGGCCACTCTTCCAGGGCAGCAACAATTTGAACAGGCCGCCGATACACACCAGCGAGCCCCAAACGGCGGTGTTAATGATCAGCAGGCTCAGGCTGAGAATAAACAGCACTGGCCCGGGCAGGAAGTGTAACATCAGGAGTCCCCTTGAGAATGGTTTGCCTTGGCGGCCAGTCGCTCCAACACCTCATCCTTTTGCTGCCAGAGGGCGTTCAGCCGCTCCTGGAAGGCTTGTTTGAACTGGCGATCATTGGCGTAGTCACCTCGCATCCCCGGGTCTATCTCCTTGACCTCCAAGTGGAGATAAACCTCGGGCAAACGGCCGCTGATATAGTCCCAAAAACTGGGGATCTTGCCGGGGTAGTAGATGGTGACATCCACCAGTTTATGGATCTGTTCGCCCATGGCCGACAACGCAAAGGCCATGCCGCCGGCCTTGGGTCTTAGCAGGTGTTTGAACGGTGAGTTTTGCTTCTGGTGCTTGCTGGGCTGAAAGCGGGTACCTTCGACAAAGTTCATCACGCTCACCGGCTTGTGCTTGAATTTGGCACAGGCCTTACGGGTAATTTCAATGTCTTTGCCCCTGAGTTTGGGGTTCTTTTTCAACTCGGCCGTGCTGTAACGGCGCATAAAGGGGAAATCCAGCGCCCACCAAGCCAGCCCAAGTACCGGGACGTAAATCAGCTCTTTTTTCAGGAAGAACTTGAGAAAAGGGATCCGCCGATTGAGCAGTCGCTGCAGGATCAGAATATCGACCCAGCTCTGGTGGTTGGCTACCACCATATACCACTCCTGCTCTGATAGCTCCGGAAGCTCATCTATATGCATCTTCAGCGGATGAAACAGCTTTTCTATGCCGCCGTTAACACTGATCCAGGCACTGGCGCAGATGTCCAGAAAGTGGCTGCATAGGCGTTGCAACGGCTTAATGGGAAGCAGTTTTAACAGGCTGCCCAGTAGAATTGGCAGGCTCCAAAACAGGGTGTTGATAACATAGCCGCTAAAGGCAAGACAACCTCGGATCAAGGACAACTTGGGCTCCCTCAGGATCATAAAAAAGAAAAATCGACCGACTATGTTAACCGCAGTCGCCACCAGGCTTCAATCTTAAGCTGGCGTTAACAGGGAGTTAGGGCCTGCTTACTTAACCCTGAAATAGTTGACTTAACCAATATCAGAGGCATAAGTTGCGCCATCTGTTCTTTGCTCTGTGTTGAAGATGACTTGCAATGCAGTGTCTTCCAGTATTTTTCTGAGCCTCTTTCAGTATGTTGCTTTGTGGTGAAATAGCGCCTGTATCTTCAAATCCCCGGCGCATTTTTGGTGGAAGACGGTTGACTGTCAAGCGCAACACTGATGGCGGTAAATGGGACAATCGGCGCCGTTATAGGCTAGGACGGCACGGTGATTATGGCTGGTTAATTGATAGTGGCTTGTAGGCCGGGCAAATACTTTGGTCCAGCTGCTTGACTCTGGAGCTTACTCCAAGCTTTACACTCCTTGGCAATAGCAAACGGCCCGGATAGTCACATTTGAGTTCCGCGGCATCATTTGAGCCATAGCGCGAGGCACAGTTATGAGTCATTCCTGTTGTGATCCCAAATCTACTCCCGAGACTGTGAAGGCGGGGGCTAAGGACCCGGCAAATTGCACAGATAGCCAGATAGCCGGTAATGCCGTTGGTCATTCCAACGAGCATTCTGGCTGTTATTCAGCTTGTTGCCATGATCATCATGAGTCCCATCAGGCCGACTCTGCTACTGAAATAAACACTGCCCGGCTTGCTCAAGGCGAGCAGCATCAGTGGCAAATCCTCGGTATGGATTGTGCCAGCTGTGCCCGTAAAGTCGAAACTGCTGTTTCCAGGGTGAGCGGTGTTTGCAGCGCCAGGGTGGTATTTGCCACCGAAAAGCTGCTGGTGGAACTGACGCCCGGCGTTTCACCCCAAGGCATAGTCGATGCTGTGTCTGCGGCCGGCTTTAAGCTTAAGCAGCAGACCCAAGCAGGTAAGGAAGGCCCAAAACCCGGCTCGGCGAGCCGGCTTGGCAAATACTGGCAACCCAAATACTGGCAACCTTTGTCACTGGCACTGTTAATGCTGCTGGCGGCTCTGGCGCCTGCGAGTATCAGCACCAGTCTGTTCACTCTGGCTACAGTTTGGGGGCTGCTGCCTATTGCCCGCAAGGCCTGGGCCCTTATTCGCAGCGGCACCCCTTTTGCCATTGAAACCCTGATGACTGTTGCCGCCATAGGAGCCTTGTTACTGGGCGAAACGGCCGAGGCGGCCATGGTGTTGCTTCTGTTTATGCTCGGTGAGCAGCTCGAATCGTTTGCGGCCGGTCGCGCTCGCGCCGGAGTCAGCGCCTTGATGGCATTGGTGCCGGATAAGGCATTGAGGTTGCAAGATGGCCAGAGGCAAGAGGTGGCCGCCTCAGAGTTGCGCCCGGGCGATATTATAGAAGTTGCGCCTGGGGCGCGCCTACCTGCCGATGCCGAACTGCTTGATGCCTTGGCGGCATTTGATGAAAGTGCCCTGACAGGAGAATCTATCCCGGTAGAAAGGATTAAGGGCGAACGGGTCGCCGCCGGCTGCCTGGCAGCCGACAGGCTGGTAAAAATGCAAGTTGTCTCCGAGCCCGGCAGTAACGCCATAGACCGCATCCTGCATTTGATTGAAGAGGCCGAAGGGCAGAGAGCACCGATAGAGAGATTCATCGACAAATTCAGTCGCTGGTACACTCCAGCCATCATGCTGCTGGCCGTGATGACAGTGCTGTTGCCGCCTCTGCTGTACGCCGAACCTTGGGAGCAATGGATCTACCGTGGCCTGACACTGTTGTTGATAGGTTGCCCCTGCGCCTTGGTGATTTCGACGCCGGCGGCGGTAACCTCAGCGCTGGCGGCCGCAACCCGTCAGGGAGCCTTGATTAAGGGCGGCGCGGCATTGGAAGCACTGGCACATGTCGATACCGTCGCCTTCGATAAGACCGGCACCCTCACAGAAGGTAAACCTGAAGTCACCTTGGTGGAGAGCCTCACAGAGCAGGATGCGACCAAGTGGCTCAGGGTGGCCGCCGCCATTGAATTGGGCTCACACCATCCCCTGGCACTGGCGATAGTCAATCATGCCAAAGAGCAGCGGTTGGAATTGCCAGGCGCAGAAGCTATTCGGGCTTTACCCGGGATGGGCGTTGAAGGACGAGTCGATTCGCAAAACTGGCGACTGTTGGCCCCTTCAAGGCTGCCAAACCTTGCTCCTGAGTTGCTGCAACGCGTCACAGAACTGGAACAGCAGGGGCAAACCCTGGTGGTACTGTGTGATGCCGAGCGGGAGCTACTTCTTCCTGTGGCCATTATTGCCCTCAGGGATCAGCTGCGCGCCGAAGCCGCCGAAGCCATAGCCAAGCTACGCCGTCTTGGTATCGACAGCATAATGCTGACCGGTGACAACCCAAGAACCGCCAAGGCGATTGCCGAGGAGCTGGCCATCGATTGGCGCGCCGGGCTGCTGCCGGAAGATAAAGTTTCTGAGGTGGCGGCATTGGCCAAGCACCGTAATGTGGCCATGACAGGAGATGGAATTAACGATGCCCCGGCAATGAAGCGAGCCAGTATTGGTATTGCTATGGGCGGCGGAACCGATGCCGCGCTGGAAACCGCCGATGCGGCCCTGACCCATAATCAGTTGGGAGGGGTGGCGGCAATGATCCACTTGGCGAGGGCAACCCTGAGCAATATTCGCCAGAACATAGCTTTGGCGCTGGGGTTGAAGGCGATTTTTCTGGTGACCAGCTTGCTGGGGATCACCGGCCTCTGGCTGGCGGTGATGGCCGATACCGGCGCAACTGTGTTGGTAACCGCCAACGCCTTGAGACTGCTTAGAAAGCGCTACTGAAATGTATTGGTGTTGATAACAATAAAAAGAGGAAGGTACCCGTAGACCTGAGCACCTTCCTCTTTTAAATGGACTCAGGTCATGCCTTGGAGCATGCCATTAGGGTGTAGAGCTTGCCCTCAAAGGTATTGCTGCTGGGCCACACTGCAGTGTCTATCCGCTGAATATTGTTGAAGCCGCACTCGTTTAACAACTGCAGATATTCCTCATCTTGCCAAGCCTGCATCCGGCTGCCGAATCGCGTCACCTTGCCGTTTTCTTCAATCACCCAAAACAGTGTGGAACTGGTTTGGAGTGCCTCGTCCCAAGCATGCTCCGTCAGCAGCAGGTGGGGAGCATCGAGAAATAGGCCCTGTGAATGCCTTTGCCAGCTTGGCTCAGCCTGTCCCTGCCGTTTGACTTCATCAAAGCTGTGAACTTCTATAACAAGCTTGCCATTCGGCATCAGCCAGTTTGCACAATGCTTGAGTAAGTTCTTGGCATCCGCTGCGCTGAAAACATTCAGCTCACCGAAGGTCATCATGATGAAGTCAAACTTCTTGGTCGGCCGGTAGCTTCTGACATCCAGCAGTTGATAGTCGATATCCAGTCCAGCCGCCTGCGCTTGTTGTTGGGCGTAGGTTATAGAGGCTGGTGAGAAGTCGACGCCGGTGCAGCAAAAGCCGCGTTTTGCCAACAATTGAGTGTAAAAGCCGGGGCCACAACCCAGATCCAGCACTTGTGCGCCAGGAGCCAGCTGGCTGTAGAGCCAATTCACCTGGCGCTCAATCACCGCCAGTTTTCTACTGGCCCAATCGTGCTCCTGGCAGAGGTGGTTTTTCAGCATTCGCTGGCTGAAATCGGCATTATTCCAGGGAATTTTGCTTTCGTTCGGCGACAGCCTTATTGGCAAATGTTGGCTGATTAGCTTATTGATATTCATACATTTCCTTGCTTTTCTAAAGCTTACTTGTGTATGCGGCCTGTCATTTTGGTAAAGTTGAACCACTGGCCGTTTTCGGCGGCCATCATCTCGCGATCCCGTACGGCATAAGGGTTGTCGCATGCCAACCACTCCTGCCATGCCTGGGTGCACTGCCCGCTCTCTTCGCACTGCTCCATCTGTAAAAATGCGCTCTGTTGCCAGAGTTGCATCCACCAGTCGACGGTGAAAAAGTTCATCCCAGGCTGCCACCAGGGGGCCAGCTCAGGGGCAACGCTTTGCTGCAGTGGAAAAGGCTTTTTCAGCCCGGGCACCACTATGGCGACCTGGCCGCCCGGCTTGATAAAAGGGGCGAGGTGGGTGTCAAAAAACGCTGAACTGGCACCAAAGTAGTGGTAGGCATCGATAGACAAGACAGCATCGAAACTGTTTTCTGCAAATGGGGCATGTCCCGGCCGCATCTGGGTTACGTCAAAGTTCACTGCCGTGATCTTGTCTTTCACGCCTGCGGCCTTGAATCTTGCCTGATTGTCTTCGGCCGCTATCCAAAGATCCATAGCGGTGACTTCGAGGTTGAAGGCCTTTGCCAGATAGATGGAGGTGATGCCTGTGCCACAGGCCAAGTCCAGCACCCGCATCCCTGGTTGCAGTTGCAGTGACCGGCAGACTTCTTCGGCCAGCAGCAGGGCGTTGGGACCCATCATGTTGCTGTTGATATAGTCACGGGAAAATAGTGTATTCATCTTTCTTTCCTCAACGGTTGTCCAGTTGGGCGCGCACATTGTGCAAGCCGGCCGTGGTTATGCGATAGGGCTGACCTTTGACAGATTTGATCAGTTTTTTGGCTTTGAGCTTTTTGAAAATGGCGAGGGTACAGTCGCAAAGAACAAGCCCTTCGCGGCTATAACATTCAACGGCTGTGACGCGACCTGAAGTGTCGCGGAAATAACAAATGCGTCCGCCTTTGGCGAGGACGTGCAGGGTACGTTGTTCCTGACGGGATATATTCATACTGGAAAAACTCGATAATCATCATGAGCAAAACGTGCGGGCACTTGTCAGTGTCCACCTTTGATTTATGCGCATTGATAATCAGACCGACCTTGGAAGGTCAGTTAACTGATTATCTGATGATTACAATCTCCAGCATCAATGCCTCAATGAGAGTTGAAAGTAGCTTTACCGCTCAATTTTTACCACTAAGGATGTTAGATGTAAATCAACCGCTTGGGGAACTGTGATTTTAGGCTGTTTTTTGTGCAGGGTTATAACGGCAATACTAGGTCACTGATGAAGCTCATGTTTTGAATTGAAAGGCGCTCAGGTAAACGTGGGCTTATTCGTTTATCTGAGCGCCTTTGCATATTTGCTGCTTGGTTCAACTCTTAGGTTAAGTCCAGTGGGAACTACTCCTCGATTTGTTGGTGGCGGGTGAGGTACATAAGTATCAGCATTATCAGTACCAGCAATCCGGTTCCCATCAAGAGGGCGTAATCTTCCAGCTGGAGTATGGAGTAGAGTACACCGTAGAGACTTGCCAACATGGCGGCAACTATCGCTCCTTGGCGCCGACTACCACTGGCGCTGGCAACATACAGCGGAATACTGAGCAGGGGAACCGCAGCTGCCACCAGATAAGCGGTTAAAAACAGCAGGTGTTCCGACAGCGACAGCAGTAATAGATAGAAGAGGCACATGGCGCCACCCACCATCAGATACTGTACTGCGCTGAGGCGTGACTTGTTGCCCAGCTCGAAGATCAGCAGCAGTATGTAGGTCAGCAAAATAAAGAGTATGCCGTACTTGAGCGACCTTTCTATCTTGCCGTAGTGAGTCACGGGTTCGAACAGGGTGACACTGGCACTGATCTCGGTGAGATCCCGGCCATCACTGGCGCGGAACACCTGAGGGAAGTTGCGGCTCAGATGACTTATCTGCCAGTTGGCATCAAAACCTTCAGTGCTGAGATTACGGCTGGCGGGCAGGTAACCCTGAAAACTGGGATGTGGCCAATCGGCATGGATATCTATCTGGCTCAGTTCCGCCAGTGGCAGTACCTCCAAGCCCTCAGAACCTCTGAGGCTGAGCTGGAATGTCAGTTGGTATTCTCCTTGGCTCGGATCCAGCGCTATGGTGCGATGAAAGCCGCGGCTAAGGCCACCTGTGTTATCCAGCCCTGTACCTGACATCAAGCTGGGCACGCCCTGCTCACCAGCCAGATTAAAACGACTGACAGTCTCAATAGCCTGGTTGGCTGAAACGCCGAACACCAAGCGGGCCTGGTTATAGTCAAAGCCGAGTAGCCCTGGGATATTTATTTTAGGCAGTTCGAAGTCGGCCCGGCCTTTGACTTGGCCCAGATACACGAGTGACTGATAGATGCCGCGATGGCGGAATTCATGTTTAAGACCGGCATCGAGCGTCATGCCTTTGGGCAGGATCAAGAGTTCATCGCTGTAGACCTGACGACTGCGGTGTTGTTTGCCGTCGATATTGCTGTCGGAGATCACTTCGTAGCGAAATGGCAGTACCAAAACCGGACCGGCCAAGGTTTGGGCATCGCCCCAGGTATGGCCGATCTCACGCACCACTTGGCGATAGAGGCTTTCTCTGTCCTGGCTGAGATCCTGGATCATTCCAAGTGGGATCAATGACAACAGACCCACCATGGCCACCGCAAATAGCTTAAGAGTTAATTTGGATTTGAGTTGAGGCAGCGACGTGTGACCATTTTGTTTCTTCATTAGGCTTTTCAGCAGTAGATAAGCCCCGAAACCTATGGCTCCAAGCAAGGTCAGCGCTATTAGCATGAGGATAACTTGAAATATCATGAGGTATGTTCCTTTAACCTACTCGTTGCAGCATTAAAGCAGATTTGGCTGGAGATATCATGACAAGTCACTGATCAATAGTGGCAAAATTATGCCTATACCAAATTGGAGAAATATTGAATTAGGTTTACTTGAATAACGCCGACAAGTGAATGGTTTTACTGTCACATTTATTGTGACAATGTGGTCATGATTGAATCATCTATAATGAGTGTGAATCGATGCTGCAGTCATTTAAAATAACCGACCATGTGAATTGGTATGATGACTCTTATGAAGTACTTCTCTAAAGCTTGTTGGTTGCCGATTTTTTTCAGTCTGCCCCTGCATGCTGAACTGGCCGATTTTGACGACTATGGGCCGCTCAGGGTTTATGCCCAGTCTCCTCTGCAGTCCAGCAGTTTGACCCCCATGTTGCGTTCGGGCTTTTCCATGGCAAAGGGACAAAAAGAGTGGTATCTGACCGGTAATATGGCCAGCGTCTGGGCCGAGACAGAAGATTATCTGGCTGACTATTATCACAACTCTTTAACCGGTGGTCTCAAGTGGCAAATCGATGACCGTTGGATGTTGGACGCCAACTATACTTGGCGTTTCAGTGGTAACAACCATTTGGATTCACTGACAATGTGGTTTCACGATGCTTTCGGTTTTGATCAGAATGGTCGTGACCATCAGCCACGAAATCAGAATCAGATCTACTCCAAGCAACATAATGTGAATATCAGCGATTTTGGTGGTGAGACCCTAAACAATGCCTTCAACATTTATCTCGGGTATCAGTTGCTGCAGAATGAGCACCATGGCCTGTCTGTTGGGGGGAGCCTGTATTACAACTATGTGGGCTCGGGGCCTTTCGCCAATGAAAACTTTGAGCAGGCGTTGCAGCTGAATTACAGCTATCGCAACGGACGGCATAATTTCCATTCAACACTTGGCTTGAGTTTCCGTGAGGACGAAGAGGTACTGTCGGACATGCCTTATAAGTCCAATGCTTTGATGCTTGGGCTGGGTTATGAATATCGTGTTGGTCGTCATGGCTGGATGCTGGAGTATCACAGGTACGAAGGAATGACAGAAGCGGATGATGACTTCTCTGAAGCTTCAAATGAAGCTGTGCTGGGCTACCGCTATTATCTGGATCGCAGTGCTATAGAGTTTACTGTGATTGAAAACTTCCTCAACATGGATAACAGCACGGATATCGCCTTTACTTTGGGCTATCGGCATATGCTTTAATTTAGCTGTGTTGAAACATAAGGCCGCTCATGAGCGGCCTTATGTATTTTGGGGTGAGATGGGTTACTCAGCCTGCTCAGCTTTGGCTTCCAGCGCTTCGACTCTGGCTTGCAGGGCTTCCAATTTTTCCCTGGTTTTCAGTAACACGTGTTGCTGCACTTCAAACTCTTCCCGGGAGACCAGATCCAGCTTCAGCAATTGGTGTTGCAGTACTTGCTTGCTGCGTTCTTCAAACTCACCGGCAAATTGCTTCAGCCCAGAAGGCAGGTTTTCGCTCAGCTGTTTGGCCATTTCTTCGATTTTCTTGGGGTTGATCATCTCTTTAATCCACTGGCAAGGTTTTAACTGATTGTAACTTATAGGCTGCATTGAACCCAAGGCTAACCTAAGGAAGATGCGAACCCGTCCCATGAGTGCTCTGCTTTGGCTTACAGACCCGGAAGCAAGAATTGGAGCTCAGCAAATGGCCCTTGTCCTTTGCCAGAAGTATCCCTAACGGGATTTGGGGGCTGTCTCCGGCATTGATTCTGGTATGATCCCTGCTTCTAGAGTGTCCTTGTGTGAGATATCGATAACCCATGAAACTTAATCCTGCCCAGAATGAAGCCGTCCATTATGTTTCCGGTCCCTGCCTGGTATTGGCTGGCGCCGGTAGTGGCAAGACCCGGGTTATCATCAACAAAATAGCCCACCTGGTGCAGAAGTGTGGTTATCAGGCCAAGCATATTGCCGCAGTGACCTTTACCAATAAGGCTGCGCGGGAGATGAAAGAGCGGGTGGCTCAATCCATGGGCCGCAAGGAAGCCAGGGGACTGTGGATTTCTACCTTTCATACTCTGGGGCTGGAAATTATCAAGCGTGAACACAAGACATTGGGCCTCAAGGCCGGCTTCTCTTTGTTCGATGATCAGGACACCTTGGCGCTACTCAAGGAGTTAACCCAGGACGAGCTGCAGGAGGATAAAGATCTGCTGCGGGCGCTGGCGACCATGATCTCCAATTGGAAGGGGGGCTTGGTGATCCCGGATCACGCCCGCAAGATAGCCAAGGGTGAACAGGAGCAACTGTTTGCACTCTTGTATCAACGTTATGCCCAGCATATGAAGGCTTACAATGCGTTGGACTTTGACGACCTTATCCTGCTGCCAACTCTATTGCTGCGGCATAATGCCGATGTCAGAGCCCGTTGGCAGGCACGGATCCGTTACCTGCTGGTGGATGAATATCAGGATACCAACACCAGCCAGTATGAACTGGTTAAATTGCTGGTGGGGGAGCGGGCGCGTTTTACTGTGGTAGGCGATGATGACCAGTCCATCTACTCCTGGCGTGGTGCCAAGCCGCAAAACCTGGTGTTGCTGGGTAAAGACTTTCCCGAGCTCAAGCTTATTAAGCTGGAACAAAATTATCGCTCCAGTCAGCGAATATTACGGGCGGCCAATATTCTGATCGCCAATAATCCCCATGTGTATGATAAGTCGCTGTTCAGTGAGTTGGCCTATGGCGAGCCGCTGCGGGTACTGTTTGCTGCCAATGAAGAGCAGGAAGCCGAACGGGTGGTGGCCGAAATCATTCGCCATAAGTTCATGGGCAAGACCAGCTATGGGGAATACGCCATCCTTTATCGGGGGAATCACCAGTCCCGCTTGCTGGAACGGGCGCTGATGACCAACCGTATCCCCTATAAGCTCAGTGGTGGCACCTCATTCTTTGCCAGAGCCGAAATCAAGGACATCATGGCCTATTTGCGTTTGGTGGTGAATCCGGATGATGATAACGCCTTCCTGCGTATCGTTAACCTGCCCAAGCGTGGGATTGGCCCGGCAACCTTGGAAAAACTCGGGAATTTTGCCAACCAGAAACATATCTCCATGTTTGAGGCGATTTTTGCTCCTGAATTGAATCATCACCTGCCTCCGGCGGCTATGGGCTCACTCTATGAGTTTGGTCGCTTCATTGTCGATACCGGTGAAATCGCTCAGCGGGGTGAGGGAGTTGATGCTATCAAGCAGTTGATCCGCAAGATAAACTACGAAGATTATCTCTACGAGACCAGCACCAGTGCCAAGGCCGCTGAGATGCGGATGAAAAATATCTCCGAGCTGTATCGCTGGGTGACGGAGATGTTGGCCGGTGACGACCTGGATGAGCCCATGAGTCTGCCAGAAGTGGTTAATAGGCTGACGCTCAGGGACATGATGGAAAGAAACAATGAGGATGAAAGTGGTGATCAGGTGCAGTTGATGACGCTGCACGCCTCAAAGGGGCTGGAGTTTCCTTATGTGTTTATGGTGGGGGTGGAAGAACGAATTCTACCGCATCAGACCAGCATAGATGAAGATAATGTCGATGAAGAGCGGCGTCTGGCTTATGTTGGTATCACCAGGGCTCAAAAAGAGCTGTGGTTTATGCTTTGCCGTGAGCGGCGCCAATTTGGCGAAACCATGCGCTGTGAGCCCAGTCGCTTCTTGATGGAGCTGCCTCAGGATGACTTGGTCTGGGAAAATCGCAAGCCGCAGCAGAGTGAGCAGCAAAGGATGGAAACCGGTAAGGCTAATATCGCCAATCTGCGGGATATGTTCAAGAAGTAAGGGTTAGAGCCGGTTTCAAAACACGGCTTAGGCGCAAACTTGGGTTGCCGTATCTATGGGCTTGGTGCTGTTACCCTTGCTGCTGACTGGGTTCAAGCGATTCCCAAGAGCTTGTCCCTGGCCTGAGTTAAAGCCCATTTGTGCCAGTTGCTGTTTCTGCTCTTGGGTATTGATACCATCCAATACCAGCTCAAGTTCCAATGCACCAGCACTTAGGTTTATCGCTTTGAGTAAACGCCTGTGATGTGGGCTTTGCAGATGCGACACCAGGCTGGCATCTAGTCTCAGTACGTTGACCGGCAGGAAGGATAGGCTGATCAAGGGACTGTAACCACTGCCGTAACCTGTGATCCCCAGAGTGACTTGCAAACGTTTAAGCACTTCAAAACCATTGATATGGTTTTCCAAATCCCGTGACAGAGATTGTTCGTGGAAAAACAAACATAGGTCGGTAAGCGGGAACTGACAGTTCCTTAGGCAGTTTTTCAGGCTGCGAAGTGCATGTTTATGCTTGAGGTGCTGGCTACAGATGGCCAGATGTAATTTGGTGCCTGAGTTGAGTTGCAGCTTGGGAAGTTCACTGTTCAGCGCTTCGATTGCATACCTGTCCAGCTCCAGTTGTAAGTTGGCTTGCTCTGCCAAATTGGCGAGCTGTTGTTGTTTGATTTTACCGTGTTGTGGATGGGGCCAATACAGACGCACATCCAGGGCTTGAAGCTGCCCGGTTTTAAGATCCTGCACTGGGAAGTAATCGAGCTGGATTTGCTGGGTGTCCAGGGCGGTTCTCAACTCATTTTCCAGACTTACGTCTTGCATCAATTGCTGATGCGATTTTTCATCGAATACCACATAACAACCCTTGCCGCGGGTCTTGGCCATGTACATAGCAGTGTCGGCATCCCGCAAGATGGACTCACTGGTGTCATCCCTGTGATGGCCGCTGACGGCTATGCCGATGCTGGCGCCTGAGTTGAACTGTTTATCTGCTAGCTCATAAGGGCGTGACAGTTCCTTAAGGATCCGCTCTGCGACTTCTTTGGCATCGTCGGTTGTGCGTAATCCATCCAGCAAAATCACAAATTCATCTCCGCCCAGACGGGCGAGAGTGTCATTGTCGCGGATACAAAACTTGAGCCGACTGGCTGTTTCTACCAGAAACCTATCACCTTCCAGATGTCCTAGCGTGTCATTAATCAGCTTGAATCGGTCGAGATCGACGAACAAGAGTGCGAATTTATCTTGTAGATGACGGCGATTATGTTTAACGGCCTGGTTCAATCGCTCCATAAACATCAGCCTATTGGGCAGGCCTGTCAGGGCGTCGTGTTTGGCGTCGTGCAGCAGTTGTTGCTCAGCCTTACGGCGCTGGGAGATCTCTTTTTGCAACTCTTGGTTGGTGGTGGCCAGTTCACGGGTGCGTTCCAGAATCTTTTCTTCCAGTGCTTCGTTACTGCGTTTCAGTGCCTCTGTGGCCAGCTTACGTTCAATGGCTGTGGCGATATGCTGTGACACAAAGGTTAACAGTTCGAGATCCTTGAACTGGTAGTTCTGATGCATGCTGAAACTATAGATAGTTAGGGCACCGGCAATTTTGTCTTGAATAAATAACGGCACGCCGATCCACTGGTGCATGTTCTGTGTTTGATTCAGGTCAGGTGCCTTGCTGTAAATCTCTTTGGTGCACACCAGAGATTGGATATCGCTTTGATCCAGCAATACAGGACGTTTTAACCTGAGTAGGTATTCCACCAGTCCATCCATCAAGGGGCGACACTTGGGGGCGGTATCATTGAGTTGAGAAACATAGAAGGGAAAGTGCAGCTCAGTTGCGGTTTCATCCAGCAAGGCGATGTAACAGTTGTTGGCTGGTAGCAAATGGCAGAGAACCCGGTGCAGCTCGGTATAAAACTCGCGATCATCCAAGTTGGAGGAAGACAGTTCGGTTATCTCAAACAGGGACTTTTGTAGCCTCTCGGCTCGGCGTCTCTCATAAACTTCCTGTTTTAATCTACCATAGGCCTGGCTCAGCTCCTGGGTTCTTTGGCTGATGGCTTGTTCAAGTTGCTCATGATGCCGCAACCGTTCCATGACTCCTGCGATGTGATGGCTAATAAAAGCCATTAATTCAAACTCCATCTCGCCGTAGGAACTGGCTGGGTTGTAGCTTTGCACCACCAAGACACCAATAGCTCTGTCATTTTGTATTATGGGTACTCCAAGCCACTGATGACAGGATGACCCTAGAGCTATGATTTCGCCGGCATCGGCCAGTTGTTTTGCCTTATGTTCGTCACAAAGCAGGGGGGTGGCAGTTCGCAACACATAGCCGGTAAGGCCTTGCGTTAAAAGTTGGGATAACTCTTGCCCTGGATAGAGTTCGGAAGGGTGGGAGTCTTTTTCATCGGAGAAAAATGGTAGCTCAAGATGTTGTTTCTGGGCATCAAGCAGAGAGATATAAAAGTTGTCGGCAGGGATCAGTTGCTTAAGACATAGATGCATGCCCTGATAGAAGCCCTCCATAGAGGTAGCCTTGTTGGCAATATTGGAGATTTCCAGCAGTGCATTTTGGGTGGCTTCGGCTCGTTTATATTTGGCCGCCAGACGTTTGAGTCTGGCAACTCGTTTTTTCAGTCTTGAGATTTCCAGAGCCGAATTCTGATGGAAAGCGTCATCCCTAAACATGTTATCCGCCGAGGAACAAAATGATAATAGCTTTGTATGGTTTTTAATCAAAGGATAGAAATAACATGAAACATAGTATTATCCAAGTCAATTTTTTGGCTGGTGTCGGATATTTGTTGTACTGTTTCAGTCAAAACTTGAGCAAACAACCGAAAAAAAGCAAATCAGGTGTAGACGTGGGGGGGAAATCCACCTACTATATGCGGCGCTGACACGGCGGGCGCCCATAGCTCAGCTGGATAGAGCGCACCCCTCCGGAGGGTGAGGCCGAGGGTTCGAATCCTTCTGGGCGCACCAGTTTGATTCAAGCGTGCCAGTCAGTGAAAGAAATATCAGTGGTGATTGTAGCTCAGTTGGTAGAGCCCCGGATTGTGATTCCGGTTGTCGTGGGTTCAAGTCCCATCAGTCACCCCACTTCTTTCGTGAAGCGAGTCGGCTTCAAATCTTACGGTGATTAGCGCAGCCTGGTAGCGCATCTGCTTTGGGAGCAGAGGGTCAGAGGTTCGAATCCTCTATCACCGACCAAATTTGATTTATCTGACTTTACGTCGGGTAAAAGCTGGAAAGTATTCAGCAACACAGTATTTCGGTGATTAGCGCAGCCTGGTAGCGCATCTGCTTTGGGAGCAGAGGGTCAGAGGTTCGAATCCTCTATCACCGACCAAAACATTTAAGCCCCTGAGAAATCAGGGGCTTTTTGTTTTTATCTTCATAGTTTCGAGCTTGTGATGACCTTAAAGATATTCTCATGGGTACAAGTGGAATTCAGTGATTAGCGCAGCCTGGTAGCGTATCCTGACTTGGAAACCAGAGTGGAGTAGAGGGTCAGAGGGTCGCATCTTCCATCACCGACCAAAACACTTAAGCTATTGAGAAATAAGGGGCTTTTTGTTTTTTAGCATTCAAAGCCTTCCTGTTTTTATCCTCAAGGTGCGCGAGTATCTTGGAGCTTCCCTGTTTCGACGGCTTAGCCTAAAACAAAGGCTCCCCGAAGGGAACCCTATATCTGTTACTCAACATTCACAGGTGGTGAAATAAAGCCTTGGTATGCTTGGGTCTTTAGTGGTGTAAAGCGCTCCAATTGCGCTTTTTCCTGGATGCCTGTCACTATCACATCGATTTCCAATCCTCGGGCTACGTTGACCAATGCCCGGCACAATTCGCTGTTGTGCTGATTTTCATCATATTGAGCAAAGGATTGGTCCAGCTTGACATAAGCCGGCCGCAGGCTTTGCAGATAAGACATGGAGCCGAACTGACGGCCGAAGTGGTCTATCCCTATGCTGGCGCCATTGTCGCGAATTATGGTGCACAGCGCCTGGCAGGCGTCAATATCGGTATAGATGGCGGCTTCAGGTAACTCAAAGGCCAACCGGCTTGCGTGGCGGCTGTTACGCAGGAAGTGATTGAGCCATTCGTGGAACTTGGGATCGCTGATGCTGTGATGGGTCAGGTTAACCGCAATGGCTTCGGCATTCTTCTCCAACAACTCATCTTCACTGATCTTTTCAATCAGGCAGCGGTCGAGCAAGCTACCCAGAGACAATAGCTCGACATAAGGCATGAACTGGCCTGCATGCACCAGTTTGTCACCTATTTGCAACTGACAGAAAAGTTCCCGCTGCAGTATATTGTCAGACCCTTGATAGTGCACAGCTTGCCAACGGAAACGGAATTGTTTGCGGTTAATTGCGTCGGTAAGCTTATCGCGCCATTGTTCGCGGCTGAACAACTGCTGTTCGTTGGTCTCCAACCAGTGATAAACCTTGCCTTCCTTGAGGGCGATTTGCAGGGCGTTATCCGAGCGCGCCAGCAGCTCGGAACTGGTCATCTGCCCGATACGTTCGGCAATACCTATGGCGTAATCTTCATTGGGCTTACAACCCGCCTTGACCATTTCCTGGTTGGTTGTACGGATCAGGGTTTGTAGATACTTACTCAATTGTTCACGTTCAACATTGGTGATCAAGAAAGCAAATTCATAGGCGGCGATACGGGCAATGACAGATTCACAGATTTCGCCCAACTCATGCTGCAGTTTTTCTGAAAGCAGCTTGATGGTTTCGTCCCGTACCTGATAGCCATACTTGCTGTGGACTTCTTCGAGCCAGTCGAACTTGACCATCATCAGAGCGCCGCTGCCGGGTTCACCTAGCCAACCGCCAACGCGGCCCATCATATACTGACGATTAGGCAGGTTGGATACCTGATCCACCAGATTCTTTTTCCTGAGTGCAGTGACTTCTTCATCCAGAGAACTGAAAATTTTCTTCAGTTGGGCTGACATGCTGTTAAAAGCGTTGACTACATCCCTGAGTTCCAGGGTTTTAGGCAGCGGCATATCCGGGCCGAATTCCCGTTTGGCAATGCTTTTAGCGTGTTCGGCAATGGAGTGCAGCGGGCTGAGGATCCATGTCAGGCCCAGGCGTGCAAACAATATGGCGACCAAAAATAGAATTGAAAAGGCTATTAAGGTATGGCTCATAATGCGCCACAGTTCGTGGTAACCAAACCCAGGGTGTGCGGTAATTTCCAGTTTGGCCAGTTGCAGCCAACCTGAAGTAATGGTGCTTTCTTTACGCAAAGGGGTAAAGATCCCCAGATTGATAAACCATTGGGGAACATCTTCGATGCGGATATTGTTATTCCAGACCTGCTGTTTGCCATCAACCAGCCAAGTTAGCTTCACCTGTTGGTAATAGCCTCCCTCGAAGATGACATTAACCATGGTTTCTGCGGTGGCGAGATCACCGGCCTCCAGTGATGGAACCAACATCAATCCCAATGAATGGCTGACATTATTGAGGTCCGACTCCATCTGCTCGGTTAGAAAGTTCTGGGTCTCATTGAATTGCACATAGCCCACACTGGCGACAACCAAGAGAAACAGCCCAAACAGTAACGAGTATATCTGTCGAAACAGTGTCATTGCTGTAGCTACTCCAGTTTTAATTTTGGCTGACGCAAGCGATCAGCCCCTAATCTGTGTCTCAGATCATTCCACTTTTCCAAGCGAGCGGATGATCCTGCTAATACACCGCGTCCTTTCTCTTTGTTTAGCCACAATTGTTTACCGTTAAAGCTGTATACCGGGATCAGATCTCCACGTTGTGTTGCCGGTTTGAGCTCGCGGTCCAGATTGTCCAGAATAAGAGGGACAGAGGAGGGCGTCTCATAATAGGCCAGCACCATATGGTACTGATTAACACTGGTTGCTTTAACCATAGTGATGCGCATCTTGTCTTCAGGGATGCCCAACTGCAGCAGTGTGAAGTATTTGGCGATGGAGAAGTCTTCACAGTCACCGCCATTTACTCCGATAAACTCCAAAGGGGTGGCCCAGTAATTAGCCATCCCCCAGAGTTTGCTATCATCTACAAAGCGAAACAGGTTAAAGAAGTTGTTTACCTTGGTGATTTTTCCCATATCGTCCAACCCTTGCGCCTCGTCCAGTATCTTGAACCAGGCTCTGGCCCTGAGGCCTGCCCGCTCGCCATAACGTGATTCCAGCGTTTTGGTAATGCTGTTGGCGTCTAGCTGTTGGGTGGATGCGGCGTACAGGCATGACACGGCCAGAGTCGATGCCAGTACTGTGTAATGGCAGACCCTTCTGAGCAGTGAATACTGGTTGAGCCTGCCTGTCATATGGGGATATCAAGGTCCTATTTCACTTCTTGATCCACAGTGTAGATGTTCCACTTCATATCGGCCATAGTATCCTCGCCTGTTACCTCGGCGATAACCCGGCGGTTACGTTTGTGGGCCAACTGAGTGTCTGTTGGATCTACAGGTTTATCGTAGCTGTAACCTACTGCGGTTAGTCTATCGGCGGTAATGCCGAATTGATCTTCCAGCACTTTGGTTACGGCATTTGCCCGATTTTGCGATAGCTTCAGGTTGTGATCATAGCTACCGGTACGGCTACAGTGCCCTTCGATGGTCACCTTGGTGCTGGGATATTGCTTCATAAAGTCAGCAATGACACCAATTTGATCATAATACTGAGGATCTATGTAGAAGGAATCGTTGGCAAACAGTATCTTCAACTCGGAGCGTTCATTGATAGGCTTGATCTTACCACAACCATAGTTATCAATGTTGGCACCTTCGACAGTGCCTGAGCAGCGTTCACGGGCTTCAATAACACCGTCTCTGTCATGATCATTGAGGTCGTTGACCTGAGCCGTCGGTTGATCCATGGATACAGTGTCACGCATTGAGCAACCCGCCAGTATGGCGACGCTAAGCAGAGTGATAAAGAGTTTCATTATTTAACTCCTCCTTCATATTCACGCTCCCCTTTCCATACATCGGGGCGAGTGACTCTAAGCGAGTCGAGTAGTTGTCCTGTGGCATTGAGTACGCGGTATTTGGCAATCACTTCGTCATACTCGGCGGTCAGATAGTCTTTCCTGGCTTCAAACAGTTCATTCTCGGTATCCAGCAAGTCGAGCAGGGTACGCTGACCCAGGTTGAATTGCTGTGAGTAGGCGACTTGAGTGTCCTTGGCTGCAATGACATGATCGCGAATATATTGCTTCTGTGGTCCCAGGAACTCGTATGCGTTCCAGGCAAGGTTGGCGCCTTCAACCACTTCACGATAGGCGCGCTCACGGATCTCCTTCGCTTCACCTATCTTGTAGCTGGCTTCTTTTTCACGGGCTAAATCACGGCCACCAGCGAACAGGTTGTAACGCACTCTCACCATGGCAAGAATGTCATTGTTGTGGCCACCGACATTTTGGCTGGCGATCCGGCTAAAGCCGTCTTCACCGTCCAGGTTGTTGTTCATGTTACCTTCTACTTCCAGCGTGATCTTGGGGTAGTAGTTGGATTGAGCCGAAGACTTCTCATATTCGGCGGCGCGGATATCACTGGCGGCCGATTTGAGAATGGGATGGTGCTCCTGGGCCATCTTGATACTGGAGTCTACGTCCGCCGGCAACATATCGGCATCCGGAACCGGTACTATCAGGTCTTCCGGTTGCTGATGAGTAATGCGGAAAAACTGACTCTTGGCATCGAGGAAGTTATTGCGTGCAGACACTACGTTGGCATTGGCGCGAGCTAGACGACCCGTGATTTGCGACAGATCCGCGGTAGAGCCCAAGCCCGAATCGGTACGTTGCTTGATCTGCTCGTAGATGTCCTGGTGGCTCTTGAGGTTTTTCTCTGCCAGCGTCAACACCTGCTCGCTACGTATATAGTTGATATAGACCTTGGCAACATCCAGCGCCATATCTTCAGCAGCGGCAAACAGCGCCCATTGATCGGCACTGGCTTCGAAGCTGTATCTGTCGACTTCACTGCTGGTAAAGAAGCCGTCGAACAGCATCTGCTTGATGCTGACACCGAATTCGCCCCGTTTTAGTTCAATTTCATCATCCGTGGTGCCGGCCAAACGGCGGCGGGTAGCCGGACTGTCAGTGTATTCATAGCCATAACCACCGGTAATATCTACCGTTGGCATGTAACCGGCTATCGCCTGGTTTACCTGCTCTTCACGAGCTTTGAAACGGTTAAAGGCAAGTCGTAGTTCCGGGTTGGTATCCAATGTTTGCGCTACGGCTTGTTCCAGGGTCTGACTAAACCCTGCCGTGGGCAACATCAGCCCGGTAATCGCCAGTGCCAAGGCACTGGGTTTCACCAGCCGAGTAACTTTCTTGTTCATGCTAAACCCTCCAGGTTTATTGTGACTATGAGCCTAGCGTTCTCTTAACGCTGTTTCTTTGGCTCTTAGAATGGGATTAAGTATGTACTCAAGGACAGTTCTTTTCCCGGTAATTACGTCAACAGAGGTCAACATGCCGGGAATAATGGGCATCTCAGTGCCATCGTCTTTAATTAAGCTGGACTCTTCGGTCCGCACTTTTACCAAATAAAAGCTGTTGCCCTCTTCATCCTGAGTGGTGTCTGCACTTATCTGTTCCACTGTGCCTTTTAACCCGCCGTAACGGGTAAAATCATAGGCAGTAACTTTAACTATGGCGGGCAGCCCCGGATGCAGGAAGGCGATATCCTTTGGCAAAATTCGGGTTTCGATCAGCAGTTGGTCTTCGGAAGGGACTATCTCCATAATATCGATACCAGGTTGGACTACTCCTCCCAGTGTGTTGATATTTATTGTTTTAATGGTTCCGTTGACCGGTGAGGTGATAACGGCTTTGCTGACTTTATCCTTGGTGCCTACCTGGGCTTCATTCATGCGTGCCAGCTTGGCCTGCATTTCATTGAGTTGTGCGCGGGAATCGGCGGCATAAACCAATACCGCTTCCCGACGTTTGAGAATCGCCTCATCCATGTTGGCCTTGAGTTTGGGACGCATCACCCTGAGGGTCGCCAGCTCGCCTTGAATGTCGTTAACTGTACGTTCCAGTTTCAAGAGTTCCACCTCGGGCACTATGCCTTTTTGTGCCAAAGGTTTGGTCAGTTCCAGTTCACGGCTGACCAAGCGGTAACTGGTGCTCAAGGTGCCGATTTTCGAGGTTAACTCTTCGGTTTCCTGTTGCCGCTGTTGAATTTGTCTTGCCTGGATCTCCACTTGGTTGCTGAGGTTATCCAGGCGTCCGGCGTATTCTTCCTGCTGGCGCTTGACCAGTTCGGGTTCTTTTTCTGTCAACTCGGCAGGAAATACCAGCGGGATCTTGGTGATTTTGAGCTGTTCGCGCCAGTCGTTGGTCATATCCGAGATAAAGATGCTATTCAGTTCGGCCTGAAGGCGAATAACATTGGCCTGCAGGCTATAGACCTCTTGTTCCTGCTGGGCGGCATCGGAACGAAAACGGGTATCGTCTATGCGTACCAAGGGCTCACCTTGTTTGACCAGCATGCCTTCCTGAACGTACATCTCTTTCAAAATGCCGCCATCCAGACTTTGGATGACCTGAACCTGGGAAGAGGGGATCACTTTACCCGTGCCCTTGGTAACTCGGTCGAGGGATGCAAAATAGGCCCAGGTGAGGAAGCAGAGTATCATCGCCGCCAGCGACCAGATAATCAATCTGTGGCTGGTGGGTGCATCTGTCATCATGGCGCCGTAGACATCGTCTACCATTTCCAAGTCATCAGAAGTCAGGTGCTTATTCATATTACTTGCCTCCTGCCATCAGCCCTTGGTTGAGCTTTTCGAGCACCTTGTCTTTGGGACCATCGGCAATGATGTGGCCTCTATCCATCACTATGATGCGATCCACCAGATTCAGCAGGTGCATCTTATGGGTGATGATCAGTAAGGTTCTGTCGCGGCTGACATTATGCATCGAGCGCATGAATTGCTTCTCGGCTCTGGCATCCAAGCTGGCTGTGGGTTCATCCATCAACAGCACTGGTGGGTCATTGAGTATGGCTCTGGCCAAGGCCACTGTTTGACGCTGTCCTCTGGACAGCGAATGGCCGCCTTCACCTACCTGTTGATCCAGGCCTTCTGATTCCAAGTCGGTAAACAGGTTGACTCCGGAGAGCTGTACGGCTCGGATCAACTGATGTTCTGTGACCTGACGGGTGCCGAAGAGAATATTGTCCCGAACCGAACCGTGGAACAGGGTGACATCCTGTGGCAGATAGCCGAAGTTACGGCGTAGATCGCTCGGGTGGATCTGGGCGCTATCTATGCCATCGTATCTTAGGCTACCGTTGCTGGGTTTAAACAGTCCAACCAACAGCTTGGCCAGAGTACTCTTGCCGCTGCCGTTACGGCCGATAATGGCTATCCGCTCGCCGGGACGGATCCTCAAGGCGAAGGGGTGCAATACAGGTTTTTCCGAGCCGGGGTAGCTGAAGCTGAGGTCGTCGGCTTCTATCTTGCCCATCAATCGTTGTTTGCTGACAAGGTGGCCTTTGTTTTCAAATTCATCTTCCTGGGTCATTATCTGATCCAGCTGTCTCAGCGCGCTGGCAGTTTGGTTGGCTCGGGTCATTAAATTAGCCAGCTGTGCCATAGGCGCAACGGCCCTACTGGCAAGCATCACAGCAGCAATGATCCCACCCATGGATATATCATTATCGGCAACCCGGTAAACCCCTAGAATAACGACACTGACGACGGTCAGCTGCACCACAAAGTTGGCGACATTGGCCACTGAGTTGGAAAGCTTTTTCGAGCGTAACTGCCAATTGGCCGTGTGACCTATCATCTGCTGCCAGGCTTTCTGTACCAGGCCTTCTGCCCCATAGGATTTAATGGATTCCAGAGAGGCAAGACTCTCGATCAGATGACCATGCTTGAGGCTGGCAAATTTATTGCTTTCCTCAATAGCGGTCTTGAGCCTGGGTTGGACAATCAAGGTATAGCCGATGATGATGAGGCTGGCGAAAAGGGGGATCAGCGCCAGATCGCCTGCGACCAGATAGATAATCAACACAAACAATAATGCAAAGGGTAGATCAACCAGCGTGGTTATTGTTGCCGAGGTGAGGATCTCCCTGATGCTGTCAAACTCACCCAGCTGACGCGCCATACCACCGACACTGGCCGAGCGGTTTTCGAGGGGAATGCCGATTGCCTTATAGAACAGTCGCGATGAGACTATGATGTCGACTTTCTTACCGGCAACATCGATAAGGTAACTTCTCAGCTGCCTCATGACCAAATCAAACAGATAAGCAATACCGGCTCCGATAGCCAGAACCCACAGTGATTCGAACGCCAGGTTGGGCACCACTTTATCGTAGACGTTCATGATAAACAGCGGTGAAACCAGGGCAAACAAGTTCACCAAGATTGAGGCAATCAGTGCATCACGATAGATGGGGGCCGAGTCTTTAATGGTTTGCAGTAGCCAGTGTTTACTGTGGTCATGATGATAGACATCAAATCCCATATCGCCACGGTACTGTTGTTTCACCAGAAACAGATAGCCTACATAGAGGGTTTCCAACTCTTCTATAGATAGGCGTTGTTCGCCGCCGGTTTCCGGCATTTGGATCACCGCATGTTGTTGTTCCAGATCCAGTTCGCGCAGGATGCAAGCTTTCTTGTCTTTCAAAAGCAAAATACAAGGAAGCTGAATGGCAGTAACCTGATTCAAGCCTTTACGGGAAAGCTTTGCCGTCAGACCGGCCCTGGCAGCAGCCTGTGGCACCAGTTCCGGTGACAAAACGGCTGAAGACAAGGGGAGGCCTGCCGCCAGAGACTCGCTGGAACAGGGGCTGCCGAAGTATTCTGTCAATAGAACCAGGCTATCGAGCAGAGGGTCCACAGTGACTCGCTGGGAAGCCGAGATAGTCCATTGTTCAGGTTTAGGTGAAGCGGATGCGGTCACAGAACGACTTATCCTTTCGTTTTATATGATTAATTCTAGTATCAGCCATGCCGGCCTATATTGCGAATTGCAATATAGGCCGGCCTTCAAATCAAAGAGCTTTTAATACACTTCGTCTGGTTTTGACTGCTCCAGCCCAGAAGAACTACTCTGGCTGACATAGGAAGCACCTGGATTGGCCGATTGAGTATCGACAAGCAGAGGACCATCGCCGTTACTTCCCAGCAGGCCATTGATAATGTCGCTTTCATCACTGCCGTATTCCGCAAACAGGTCGACACCGTCGAGCACTATATGCTGATCGAATTCACCGTCCAGATCCGCATCGATAGAGATGGTGGTATTGCCATCAGCAACACTGAACTGGAAATATTGCTCCAGTGAGTTGTGCTCTTCACCCAACAGTAGCTCACTGAGATCCAGCTTATCTTTGTTGAGTTCAAAGTCAGTGATGTGGTCGGTGCCGGTTTCTCCTGCTTTCCAGCTGAAGGTATCTACGCCTTGACCACCAGTGAGCCAATCATCACCATTGCCGCCAACCAGCAGGTCGTTGCCATTACCACCGAACAGCATGTCATTACCATTGTCGCCGTAGAGTTCATCATTACCGCCTTGGCCAAACAGAATATCGCTTCCGTCACCGCCGCGGATGATGTCACCCATATCATTAATGCCTGACTTATCAAAGAGGTTAGGATGCTCGCTGATATAGCCGTGAATTTCAGCATCGGTTGCATTGCTTTGGCCCAACTCGCCGGCAATAAAGGCTTTGAGTGCGCTGTAACCCTGGCCTTGAATGCCATCAAAGCGAATCACATCACCGAAGATGATGTCGTTACCCGCACCGCCATCCAAGGTATCTGAGCCAGGTATATCGGTGATTTCATTGCCGAGAATAGCCTCGGCTAGTTCATCGGCAGAGACATTGGTTTGGACATTTCCATCACTGTCAAACTGTTGCAATGTGCCAGTCGAAATATTGTTACCTATCCCTATGGCTTGCACAATGACATCATTGCCTGTCAGTAATGGCAGGGCACTTAGGGCGTTTTGCAATGCCCAGTAATTACCATTGAGGGTGCTTGATATCTCGTAAGTACCGTCCCCTTGCGCTCGAATATGACCAATATAATTCGGACTCCAATCCCCTCTATCTTTGCTCCATTGATAAAGGTTACCGTCGGCATCTATGATTAGTCTCGCTTCTCCTCCGATATTGGCGTAAAACGCCTCACCCAGAGTAAAGTTATTGACGTTGACCAAGTCATCCAGAGTCTCGCCAGTCTTTCGATTGACTATCGGGTTGGTATCCTCATAGTACTGATAGACAGATGGCGCGCCATCCGTGATAAAGAATGCCAGATTCTCAGCGTTACTGTTGGCAAGAGCCGTATCGCTGTGGAACCAGTTGGCCGTTGTCTTGATAACATCTTCATAGTTGGTGCCACCACCGGTCCAATAACCTCCATCCATGCTATCGATAACGGTTTGGAGCTTACTCAGGGCATCTGGATCTCCCAGGTCGACGCTGACTGACAAATTAGCTTGAGAGTCGAAATCGGTCAGGAATATGTTAACTGTGCCGGCATTATCTGAATCGGCGCTGGCTTTCAGTGTCTCAAATACTTGAGTCAACTGAAGTTTCATCGCCTCCATAGCCCGATATCCAATACTTCCTGAGCTATCGACCATAAAGGCGATATTGTAATCCTGCCCGGGAACCACGACTGAGCCATCCAGGTCGCCGATAACGATATCTTCGGCGTTACCCAAATTGAGCGTTTGAGCGCCTGGGCCCGCTTCAGTGACCTGATAGTTAAATACAGGCACCACAGCGATATTGCCACTGTAAGAGTCGCCATCGGCATCGGTTACCGTGACCGCAAAGTCCAGGTCGCCGTCTTCGGTGCCCTGCATCGTCTGGTACTGATAGAAGTCCCAGTGACCCGTGCCAGGGGTGAATTCCAGCTTAAAGACCAAGTCGCCCGAGTCTGTTTGACCCAGCAAAGTATTGCCTGAAAGGGTCACTTCAACGGCTTCCCCGTCGGCGGTCACCAGGGATGTGTCGGTCACACCTGCCAATGCAAGGCTGCCTTGGCCATCAGCGCCCCATTGGGCCGTTACTTCACCTGAGGCATAGGCGATTGCCGGGGCGTCGCCTGTGCCAGTGAACTCTAAGGATTTGATGGTGAAGTCACTGTTGTCTTCATGGCTGGGAGCTTTACCGTTGTCGGTTGCCTTGATAACAACTCTATCAAAGCCGCCATCCTGCACGTTAAAGTCAGCCGCATAGTCACCGTTGCTTTTATCCGAGCTGAAAGTTTGGCTGGATATCAGTTGGCCATCACGCCAGAACTCAACCACACCGCTTTCAAGCTCACCTCCAAAGATATTGGCAAACTCTATCTTCATGCCGAACGCCAGGGTATTGGGGTCCAGATCTATGATGATCTCTTCAGAAACCCCAGTGCCATCGGCAAATACCCGGAAATCTATTTCGTTATCTATGTTGTGGTATGGCGAGCCAACACTGGCAACCCCTATGCCTGAACTACTGCTGTTAATGTTTGCAGAGGTCAGAGTGTGATCGGTAGATGAGGTGAAACCTCTGGCCGTGATGGTGAAACCATCAAAGTTCAGTTGCCCTCTATCATCAGTGTCACCGGTCAGATTGAAGGCACCGACCAGGGTGTCCGGGATATCGGTTGCCGTAGCCGTTACCGGTGCGGTATCCGGCATGTAAGGCGCATCATCTTCAACGCTGACCACGAAGCTGCCGGAGACAGTACCGCCATTGCCGTCATTGACACTGACACCAAAGGTCAGATCTTTAACATCTTCAATGCTGGTATCTGGGTGATCTATTGGTCCCAACAGATTGACCTGATAGTCCCAATCACCGCTGCCATTACCCGCTGGCGGTGTCAGTACCACAGTCATTACTGAAAGGTTACCTACAGAGCCTGTCAGGGTGTGAGTCGCAGCGTCCCACTGCCAGGTAACAGTCTGGCCACCTGAGGTGATACCGCTTGGTGGTGTCAGGCTAACAGTCAGTGCATCAGCATCCACATCCTGAAGTTGGATAGTGCCATTTGCAGTGGCACTGTCAGTGGTATCACTGCTGCCGTTTGAATCCGGCAGGCCATTGGTCAAGCCTTCCTCAGAGACAACGGCATTGGTTGTGGTAACGATAATCGGAGCGTCGTTGACACTGTTGACCTTGATAGTCAGGGTCGCAGTATCACCATTGTTGGTCACATAGGTGATAACGGGCACAGTACCGTTCCAGTTGGCTTCCGGAGTGAAGGTATAACTACCATTCAGGTTGATAACCAGAGTGCCACCTTCAACCGAGACTTCTTCTCCTGCGCTGTAGACTTGGCTATCCCCGGCTACAGTAAAGCTCGCCAACTCAAGGTCTTGGCCATTGTTTAGTTCACCTGTGTCATTGTCAAAAATGTTGCCGCTTGCCAGCTGATCTTCATTGATTTCCTGGTAATCATCCACAGCAGCCGTGTACTTCTCGACTTTAACATCCAGAGTCGATACAGCGGTTTGGTTGTTGTTATCTGTACCAACAATCTCAATACCTGAAATCTTCAGCGAGTCGACATCTATACTATGAGGCAGATTCCCTATCAGCTCGGCGTTGACTATGATATTGCCTTCACTGCCAGCCGCTATGGCAGACCAATCCAGGCTTATCTTCAATACATCTTTGTTGGGGCCATTACCCGGCATTGAAGCTATCAGATACTCACCCTCAAGGCGCCAGCTCAATGGGAAGTTTTCTCTTATCCCTTCCACTGTAATACCGCTGAAGTCACCATTTTGATAGTTGAAGCCGAAGTCTGAAAGTTCACTGTCACCGGCCTTGAAGCGCAGCGATTGTTGATCTGTATCCAGGTTGTCATCCTGCAAACCAAATTCATCCAGACTGGCCAGTGCATGGGAGATAATAGCGACTGGTGCGCCTCCTGGTGCATCCAGGTGAATATCCAGATTACCAGTGGTCTGGTCGCCGTCACTGTCGGTGACTACAACCTCAAAGTCCAGATCCAGAGGCTCTGTTGAGCTGACGATCTCCTGAGCGGTTGTGCCGGTCAGTTGGAACTTGGCACCGTCAGGCGTTACAGCACTCAACTCGATATAGGCGATAGCGCCCAAATCACTGATAATTTCGTTGGGGCCGATTTCGCCTTCACCCAACAGTTGGCCATTGGCGTCATAGGCCTTGTAGTGCACCAGCATAGGGTCGTTATTACCGACGTTGAAGTTAAAGCTGGCACTGGCTACTGTGTCTGCATAGTCAACGATAAGGGTCTCACCACCGGAAACCCAAGGGTTAGCCACCCCAAAGCCGTTATCTGTACCATTGACGTCGGCCAAGTCCCCGTTGCCATCACGGCCATAAAGTGTGAAAGCAACTTCGGCATCAGAGGGCACTTTGCTTGGATCGTTGTAAATGTCGTAGGCACCGGTAGCATTGTCATAAGTGACATACACAGTGCCACTGATACCGCCTTTACCTCCAACCAGTGCGCCGATGTCGATCTCTTTCAGCTTATCTATGCTCTGTAGTATATCCAGTTGATAGCTGTCGCTGTTTGGATCTGTGCTGAGAGTAAAGATCAGCGTCTGATCAGGGTTAGACGCATCATAGGCCGTAGCAGGGTTTTCATCGCTTGTATAAGCGAACAGTTGATCCGGGTTGTTTGGATCGACAAAGAAGAAGACTGTTTTGCCTCCGGCTGTGATATCAGACGCACCAAAGTAGGTTTGAGAACCAGCATCCCAGCCGTTTACGTTGCCGCTGAGATCGGAGGTGTAAGCTTGATCTACCCCACTGGTATCAAGCGTACCGATATAAGTATCAGGAGCATTGGTACCATTCAGAGGACCAGCAATCAGAACGACCTCATCATCCGCTACAGTAAGGTTAACTGTGCCGCTAGCACTATTATTGAGCGAATCGACAGCGTTAATAACAATGCCTGTGATATTGATTGAATCGATATCAACAGGAACACTCCCATGTTGTAAGTTATCCAGCAAAGTTGCAGTGACACTGACATTACCTGTTTGACCTGAGCCAATAACGCCACCATTAAGTGATAAAACAATCATTGGTGTACCGTCAATGCTTCCTACCAAGTCTCCGGAGCTGCTATCGACGAGCCAGGTAATATTCCCATCCAAACCGCTGACAGTAATTCCTGAAGTTGGACCAAACGTGAAGTCGATGATATCGGCCGCACCACTAGCTGTGAATGTAAGGAATGAACTATCAGTGTCATGATTATCTCCAACAGTATCAGCATCTTGCAAAGATAGGTTAATACTGCCTCCTCCGAGAATGTCATTGTCGGTGATCTGGGCGGTGCCCGTCACAGTGCCATTCGCGCCGGTGCCGCTCAGCGTATAGTCTTCGGTGCTCTCAAAGATGGTGTCATCGGTGGTATTGACC
>NZ_JBKORF010000056.1:0-103 GCF_047314685.1 Shewanella sp. BJSY2023SW001 | reverse complement strand
CGCTGAAGTCCACCCCTTTGGTGGCGCTATTGCCGGCCAGTGTCAGCGTCAGGGTTGTGGCGCTGCTGGCGGTGTTGCTCAGGTTGACGTCGAAGGTGTTGGC